>JAQGHS010000147.1 GCA_028291605.1 Planctomycetaceae bacterium
CGAACTGAAACTCACTCCAGCCACCGACGACGCGCACCCATTGCGGGGCCGGTGTTCGTGCGGCTTGCTCCTTGAGCATTCGTAACGCATCGGCCAAGGACGGTACCCCATCCCAGCGGAGCTCCAAGTTATAGTTCAGACCGCCGCGAATCAGATGGAGGTGCGAGTCGTTGAGCCCTGGAATGACCCGTTTGCCGCCGAGATCGATCACCTTGGTCGATGGTCCGCGATGAGGCAATATCTGCTCATCGCTGCCCGTGGCAATGACCTTTCCCTGAGACACGGCAATCGCGCTGACTTCTGAGCGGCTGGGGTCCAGTGTGGTGACTCGTCCGTTATGGACGATCAGATCTGCGACCTGCAAGGATGTCATGGGATCTCCAATCCAGCATTGGTCATGTTGAAACCGCTATCCGATGCCCGCTCAATTGGAGCTGGGAAGTCATTGAGGAGAACGTGGGATATCGGCATGTTTGTGCGTGGCGTGCAACCACCCCTGAGTGACGCGGACGAGTGGCGGCATGACGATCCAGGTTAACGACGCCACCACCGCGGCATTCATGGTCAACAACCGACCAAACCACGACCAACCCGTCAAAAATGGCCCGAGCGTCAATCCCAACGTCCCCACTGCCAGGCACACCCCGACCCAGGTGACAATCGCCATCTTCCAGCGCGGTGGCGGAGGCTTCCCTCCCGTCCAACGGAACCAGGCCTCCAAACCCGTGACGGTCTCGACGTGCGGTTCCACCTCCAGCAAAGGACGAATCTGGTCCAGGAAGTCCTGGTACTCGGGTGAGTTCTGAAACGCTCGCCAGAGTTCCAGAGATCGGAACCGCAGCACCGCCCCATACTCACGCCCGGCGGCGTGAGGCTGCAACATCAGTGCCCCTTGATGACCGGGAAACTCAACTGCCCGGGGAATCCAGTCTCGCACGGCGCGCTCGAAGGCTGCTTCACACCCCGGCCGGACCGAGCGCGTGATCACAATCGTGACGGCATCATCATTCATGGATATTAATGTCCCGTCGCCAGTCGCGTCGGGTACGCAGGTTGTTTGTGGACCATCGTGTAAGCGTACTCGACACCCTGACCGTAAGCACCACAGTGCTCCAGGACCAATCCCATCACCGCGTCATAGGTCTCGCGGCGAGCCCAGTCGCGTTGGAGTTCCAGCAGTACCTGGATCGCAGTCACCGGAGCGGCACCGGCCTGTACGACGCGATCCATTGCGGCACGGTGAGCGACCTCGCTCGTCCCACCGCAGGCGTCCTCGACTGCGTAAACTTCATAGCCGGCCTCCATCGCCTGAATGGCAGGAAAGGCGAGACAGACCTCGGTCCACAATGCGGCCATGACCAGTTTCTTGCGTCCAGTCTTTTCGACCGCTTTGACGAAGCTGGCGTCTTCCCACGAGTTCATACTCGTGCGCTCAATCGGAGTATTCCCGGGAAACAGTTCCGTCAACTGCGGCCACATGTTTCCGGAGAAGCTATTGGTCTCCACAGTCGTGAGGATGACTGGCACGTTGAAGATCTTGGCTGCTTTGGCCAGCACCAGAGTATTATTCACCAGCATTTGTCGATCGATATTCGCGACACCGAACGTCATCTGTGGTTGATGATCAATAAAGATCACCGCGCAGTTGGTAGGATCGAGCAGGCTGAGGATTTTATTCGGCATGGTTTGTCCCTTGCGGGGTGAATATCGGCGTAGTCAAGTGGGCGACGCCAGGCGAATGTTATTCGTCGCTACCCGGAGCGGATACTCCTGCAACGAGTGAATTCTGCCTCCCCCCATCGAGTGAGAACAGCCGTGAGGTTCGATTATTTCAACCGCGCCAGCCCGCGTTTGAGAGCGGCAGTGACCGCTTGAGTACGATCGTCAACACGCAGTTTAGCGAGGATGTTTTTGACGTGCGATTTGACCGTCTCCTCGCTGACAAACAGGGTCGCAGCGAGATCTTTATTACTCATTCCGGCGACGATCAGGCCCAGGACTTCCATCTCGCGAGCGGTCAGTTCCGGGCTGGAAGTGCGTTCGGCGAGCTTGGCGGCAACGGCGGCCGGAACACATGTTTTCCCGGCGTGTACCGCACGGACACCGCCGACAATCTCATCGAAGGTGGCGTCTTTTAAGATGTAGCCTTTGGCTCCCGCCCGCAGGGCCCGATAAATATCTTCATCGCCATCGAAGGTCGTTAAAATGATGATGCGAGCCATCAAGAATTGCTCACGAATGGCGGTCACCACTTCGACACCATCCAACTCGGGCATCCTTAAGTCTAACAGCAGTACGTCCGGCTGGTGCTCACGAAACCGATCGACCGTTTGTCGACCGGTTTCGGCTTCAGCGACAACTGACATACCGGGCTCTTCGTTGATCATCGCGATCAGCCCCTTGCGGACGACGCAATGATCATCAGCGACCATGACGCGGATCGGCTCAGTCATTGGCAATACTCCCGGCAATCACCATCAGCTTAACGTTGACTCGAGTGCCGCTCCCCAAGTCACTTGAGACTGTCAGTCCGGCGCCAATTCGATCTGCCCGCTCATGCATATTGATCAGCCCGAAACCTTCGGTGACGCTGGCTGCAATCAAGTTGAATCCCCGGCCATCATCGGTGATGCTCAGTTCGATTGCATCTGTAGCACTGGTTAAGTCGACGGTGATCCGTTGAGCGTGAGCATAGCGAATACTATTCGACAACGCTTCTTGCGCAATTCGAAATAGTTCATGTTCAGCCATCGGCGCCAGCCGGACCAGAACTCCATGAATCTCTAGGGCCAGCGCGGCCTGACTGACAGACCTCAAACGAGCGATGAGTCGACGCAGGGCTGATTCCAAATCCCCACCGTCCAGGTCTGAGGGTCGCAAGTCCCAGATCGAGCGACGAACCTCTGACAGTCCATGCCTTGCGAGACCAATGGCTTCCGTCACACACTCCATTGCCTTCTCCGGACTTCGCGGCAGGATTCGCTTTGCGGCTTCCAGTTGAACGCTGATCCCTGCAAAACCCTGGGCCAGAGTATCATGGATCTCCCGAGCCAGTCGGTTTCGCTCTTCCACCACGGCCGATCGACGTGCCTGTTCTGCTAAATGATGTAACTCCAGTGACAATGCCGCGTGATTGGCTATCGCATGGAAGAATTCAATTTGAGACCGACGAAATCCGGGTGCACCCAGGAATCCCAGACCGATAAAGCCTACCGGTCGATCACCGGTCAACAGTAGCAGGGTCATTGTCTGACCAACAGATCGAGTTGCAAACCACTGAGCGATCTGGGCCGGTGGCGGAGATCTGATCTCTTCACACGTCAACGATGTCGTTCGCGGTCGAGCCCGAGATTCTCGATAGACAGGAAAATCGATGGCCGCGTGTCGACCAGAAAACAATGTCGGATCATCCGGCCGGGGAACGAAGTAGATCTGACCGGACCTCAAACCGACGGTGAATTCGAACGTGGAATCAGTAGGATCGAAGGTAAAAACATGTCCAAACTCGACTTCCAGCAGCTCACTGCAAGTGCTGAGAATATGCGAGAGGTAATCGCGCAGACCGGAATTCTCGGTCAGGCGTCCCGAACTGGCTCGAATGGCAAGGTTAAATCGTTCCACTTCCGCAGCACAGTCAACTGCTGCAGCGTCCTCGACTGGATCAGATCGCCGAGGTCCTTGTTCGTCCTGCTCTCTCAACTCACGAAGTTCAGATTGGGCCACGTTCAGGTCAGACTTCATTTGCTCAAGCTGTCGTCCCATCGAATCAATGGTCTCTTCGGCTTGGAAGACTGCTGAATCTAGACGTTGACCTGAGTCGATTGCGCTCGCCGGACCGTCACCACTTTGGAGCTTTTGAGGTTTGATGATTTGTTCCAACGTATCCCCAAATGGACCGCTACGAATTGAATTCGAGCTTTCTTATAAATCGGTCGAATGCCGACGTGTTACGGTAAGGCGAATTTCTCCAGCTTGTCAATGCGGTCAAGTCAGCGTCATCAATAGTATAACAGAAGCACCTTCGTCGGATTGACCGGGCCGGTACGCCAAGTTTATCGCAAAACAATCTCGAGTTACTCGCTGGCACACTGAAGCAAGATGTTTGAATGCGAAAGGCCTTGTCCCGGCCAGACTCCTGCTGTTGTTTAAGATAACGAAAACTTGGTCAAACAGCCAAAAAGCCGTGAAGAATGCCCCGATTGCGATCGGCAAACGGGGCAGACGCAGAGCATCGTCAACCTAAATCGAACTTGACCAGATTCAGCCTTGTAATGTCACGATAGAAAAAGCGATTCGGAGCGGCGCCCCGCGCGTCGATCACATCGACTGCGTCAGGATGCGTCGGCGAATCGTCTTCGGCAGCACGGACATTCCCCATCGAATCCTTTGATGAGAGCCGAAAATGCAGATGGCTGCAGCAGACTCATTATCGCCTTGAACGCCAACGGCGCGCGATGAGCATAATGGCGATATGTGATTCCACCGACAGAATGGCCCAAGATCTCGATGGACGATTCCGGGATGTGTTCGTCGTAATATGTTGCACATGCTTTCCTCAAGCCCTTAAGCACCCAAGGCTCTTCTTCACCGGTCTCCAAGTTCGTTTTCGGCTTAATTCCGGCCAAGGTACAGAGCTCTCGAAATTGCGTGTTTGGGCGGGAGCCACCTCCGAAAAAGACTGGATTGTCCGGTTGAGGATTCTCGGGCATGAGACTCTTGATATGGGCATGCACCACGCGATTCATCGGCCGGTAAAAAGCCTTGCTCGTCTTGACTCGACGATAGAACAGCCATCCCCACGGTGTGATTGTTCCTTAATTTCTCTGTCTGGTGACCGCCGATCCCAAGACACGTGTCGCCACAGAATTGGTTCGTGAAATGGGGTGGATTTCCAAACAGTGCCAGTATCGACGCCACAATTGAAAAACACGACCAACGCTCCGCGCCAAAATCGACCTACTGGAATTGAAGAGGTCCAGCCCCTCGGCCGTTCCATCGCATGCGTCGCAAAGTAGAGTGCATTGATCTCTGACTTGATCAAATAATGTCTGCCGGCGACGTCCCTCTGCAATCTGGGCTGCGGAAATCGGAGTAAGGACTCGATGAGATCCTGTTCCCAAGCCCAGGAAACGATAGCCCGAAGATGTTCGCGGGCCTTATTGGCCGTACGGCCCGGATTCTTGCCGTCTTGTCCGACTGCACGTTCATAGACCCAGTCGAGAAATTCTCGAATCTGCATCCGTTCGAGTTTTTCAATCGTAACTCCGCCTCCCCATTCATCCCATTTCACGAGGGTTGTCTGATATGCATGCCGGGTTCCCTGAGCGGGGCTTTTCGCAGCCAGATACTTTGACACGGCTGCCTTCAACGTGGTTGGCATTGGCAATACTCCAGCGACTCCGGCGCCGCCTCCAATGCCAGATCCAGTCTGCCGGGAAAAATCGCATTAGGCATCCTGCGAGTGTGTCGCACCGGATCCGTGAAGCGAGTCAAACGGAGTTTGGACGATTTGCCTAATTTAAGAATAGCCCAGCTTTCGAGCGTTTGCCGTAATCGAATTTGAACAGAACCAAAACACAGTGTTGCCCTGCTAACGTTGGCTGGAGTGCAAATTGAAGTGTGTCGGACCGATGTCGCTAACCGTGTCCCTACACCGCGACCAAACACTTGCAGTCAGCAGATCCGGAGGTGCGCCTCGCTGCAAACCCAGGACTTCGCGGGACAGCAGGACTGTCGGAGTTGCGGCTTTACTATTGGGATGCGGCGGACGCCCCAGGTTTATCGGTGACGACGCTTCTTAGGAATAACTTCGATCGACGGTGTGGCGATAGGAGACTGGCCGCCTGCGGCATTTGTCACGCGAATGGTCATGGTTCGCACAGGCGTTTTAGGGCATTTGCCTTTAGTCGCGAATGTGATTCCTCGCAGAAGTGATTACATATCGGCTGCAGTTACAGTCTGATTCAGTTGAACCTGCAAGCTGATTTGCCCATTTGCAAACGCGGGACCAGATGACGTGCCAATGGTTGATGTCGATGGCAGATGGGGCGAACATCATGAGACGTTCTGTTCATTGCCGTGCGCCCCTAGACCACGCGGTGTAACAACTCCTGACCCCGTAAACCTCGGAGCAGATTTTCGATCGAGATTTCCGCCATCTGGCGTCGGGTTTGCTCTGTGGCACTGCCCAGGTGGGGGGCGATTGTCACGTTATCAAGCTTCAGCAACGGGTGATTTCTCGGCAGCGGTTCAGGGTCAGTGACGTCGAGTCCCGCGGCATAGATCTGACGGGATTGCAGAGCTTGAGTGAGTGCGGCCGTGTCGACAACTGGACCTCGAGAAATGTTGATCAAGATCGCAGTCGGCTTCATTTTCGCAAAGGCGTTTGCGTCAATCAGGCCACGGGTTTCGTCCGTGAGAGGACAGCAAAGGACCACGAAGTCGGACTGAGCAAGCAACTCATCGAAAGTGACGTAGGTCGCCCCAAGGTTGGTTTCGGCCTTGTCGTTCCGCCGCCGATTGTGATAGAGAATTCGCATGTCAAACGCGCGAGCCCGTTTGGCGACCTGCTGCCCGATTCGGCCCAGTCCGATGATCCCCAATGTGTTGGAATGAACCTCGCGTCCGAGCATATAGCCGGGATCATAGCGTGTGAACTGGGGACTGCGAGCATATCGATCCCCCTCTGCCAGGCGACGTGCCGCGGCCAGCAACAACGTCATTCCCATGTCCGCGGTCGCTCCATCCAGAATGCCCGGCGTATTTCCGACTGGAATTCCCCGTTCGTTGGTCGCTGGAAGTCGAATATGGTCCACTCCGACACCATAATTACTAACGACCTTCAAACTCGGCAACCGGTTTAGTAGTTCGGCATCAACGACCGGGTGACCGTAGGTATATAGGCCTACCACCTGGGACGCAATCGGCTCCATCAATGCTGACCACGGCAGAATCTCGACCTGACCCTCCAACAGTCCAGAAACGGTGGCATCTAAGGGGGTATCAGCAATGATCAGCGGGAGCGGCATTTGAGTTTTGCAAGGAGGATGATAAGGCGGCCTCGTTTGATTAATACCCCACCGAGCACGCCTCGATCGTTAACGGTCTTTTGCACCAGGCGATATGACGACACTCATCTTAAGTCCGCTCTAGAAACCCAGCAAGTGGCAATTCCCGCATGTCAGAGCCATTTAGAAATGTCACAGGGTCTGGCAATATAGAAATGTCACATTCCTTTCTAGACGTGTGGGGCCCGCTTCGCTACGGTTCGCTAGCGAAGCGGGCCCCACACGTCGTCGAAAATCTCCTATCTCTGGAATTTGCCACGCCAAGGATGAGTCGCGGCGGGTTTGTATGGTGTCGGGATTTTCCCTGATTGAGGGGCCTTGGGTTTGGAGGCCAATGGTCGTGCGGGAAGCTCGCTCCACAGGAGATTCCGTCCCTGATGGGTGAGACGAATCTGACCGTCTAATAATTCACTCACGAGGATCTTTGTTCGGGCCAGTGTCAGCCTGTGATGGCGCTCGTGGATTTGAAAAATACGGTTGCACCAAGAGACTGTCCAGTCGTTCTGAACGACCCGCTGTTCTTGATAGCACAACACGTGCTCCAGCTTCAGTCCCCGAGGCACACTTCGATGCAGATCAGCCTGCGATCTGGCCATCACATGGAACTTCTCGTTCAACTCATCCAGGAACTCACACTCCAGGTACTGATTGGCTCCTTCCAGGGAATCGATCTTCCGCAGTCGCAAAGCCTTCACAAAACGGTCTTGAAAGACCCCATGACGACGCTCGACTCGTCCTTTGGCTTGCGGGCTATGAGCCAGGATCAATTCAACCTCCAGCTCCTGCATGGCACGTCCAAATTGCGTCAGCGGGCCAACATCCCGGAGGGCCTCATCCACTGTAGAATCCCGTGTGGTTTCATAAATACTGTCTCGATCCACATACAATGAGCGGGGCAATCCATAGTTATTTCTGCAAACCTACTTAGTACACAACACGTGCATTACGATCATTGGACGAATGGATGATTTGAAGCAATTTGATAACGTTCCTAGTGTCGACACATGGCGGATGTCCGGGATAAAGGCCGAGCGCGGAAAGCGAATTACATGGCCTCAGAATGAGGCTTGGCTGCAAGAGAGAATTGCGCGGGGCGATCGATTTGGGTTTGCGACGGACACTGCTACATTGCCGCCACGTGTCGGCGTTTACATTGATGGAGTACCAAATGGTTACTTGACTCGTCGTGAACATGATATGCTGCAGAAACTTCAAATAGTAGTCGAGAGGTTTTGGTAATGTCTGACAATCAAGAATTGCAGCCTCAAGTGAATACGCTGGTCTTTCCGGACGAACTGAACGAGTTGCTGCAGTTGGCTGAACTACCTGACTTCGATCTTTGCACGCTTGCGTTCTCAGCATGGTTAGCGAGTGAGATCTCGAATAACCTCGATCTCAAGTCACAGTCTATTTCGTTGCACGCAACTTGGGTTAAACACTTCAGCAAATATCCATTTATTGGTGCTCGGATAGAGAAACCTGAGACCGTTGAATATCAAGAGTTGGAAGATCGTATTGGTAAGGAAGGGCTTCGACTTTTGCACGAACGACCGGTTATTGAGCTGCTGCGATTCATTTCAACCCATCGGAAACTGATTAGCGATCTTTGGGCGCAAAAATAGAAGCTCAAGGCAGTTCGTTTTGAAACGGACCGACAAAGGACCGGCATTTCAATTGATGCAACGAGCGTTCCCTGAAGCGGAACGACGATGCGCATTAGCCGCGTCCGAGATCTACGCCTGCAGGCGCGAGCGCAGGATACGGTTCTCTTCATTCAGGTACGGCACTTGGCTAGCCAAATCTTGACGGGTGGCCCATCCCAGTAGGGCGAACAACGGGTGTAAAATACCGCTCATGATGCTATGGTCGAGAGATTGGTTGGTTTAATGATTCGCGGGAAAGCAGAGGATGTTTTCCCCGCAGTAGCTCCGGCGAAAGGCTGGCAACGTCGTTGGACCCGCGAGAATTCCCCACCGGTTGGGTTCGGGCGCCTCTGAGAGAGTTTCTCGGAATTCCGCCCCGGTATCCGCAATTACCCAGGCATCCTGAATTGCCAGTGGAAATCAGTTCTGGCGCTAACGACACTCTTTGTTTTGTTAACCACTGGCTTCCGAAATGGTGTCCCATAGGAAATAATTCTGAGTGGTTAACAGATTTCATTGACAAAGAGTAGATTCGTTCGCATGCGAAGCGCTCTCTTTGATTTTTCAACTCGCATCGAAAAGTTGGCATGATTCGCGAAACCGCATTAAATGCAGGGTTCTGCGCGCTCTCTTTGGCGGGCAAAGAGCGATCCCGTAAGAGGGAACGGTTCGGGGAGGGGTGGAGCAGGAAATGCTCGTCAGTGCTGGCAACCAAGCAGAGCGAGGTCGTTAAGCGGAAGGCTCTGCGGCGATGCTTGGGCGAAAACTGGCAACATTGTGCTAGCCGGAGTCCCATTGATGACAATTGCAGTTGGCGACCAGCTAGTGGTACAAGATTTAATGGTGGTTTTTAGTTTTCCAGCACTGCTTTCAGAGCTTGGCGCAGGCGTTCATCGAACCGCGTCCCTCCGCCGACAAACAGTCGGGCCACTTTGCCGTCGCGCCCGATGATCACGGTTTGCGGGATACTACTGGCCCCGTAACGCTCGGCGATGCGGCCGTCCTTGTCGAGTGCGACTGCGGTGTCGAGCCCCAGGCGGGTCAGTGCGGTCTTGATCTTGTCGGGGGCTTCTTCCAGGTTAATCGCAATCAATGTGACGCCCTGCTCGGAGAACTCTTTGGCGACCTTGTCGATCTGCGGCATCGCTTGCAGGCAGGGACCGCACCACGAGGCCCAGAAGTCGAGCACCACTACCTTGTCCTTGTAATCAGCCAGTTTGAACTTGCCGCCGGTCAGGAGATCGAGCTCGATGGCCGGCGCGGGCTTCCCCACGAGCACCGACTCCATCCCTTCTCCGCTGCCGGGATCGGCATTCGGGTCAGGATCAGGCAGGGGGTCAGTGGCGGGGCGCAGCTTCCACTGATTAAAGGCCAGAGTGGCCGCCGTCTCTTCGATCGCGGCACCGAGCAGCAGTTGGTCGATCTGATCGATCTCCACATGGCAGGCACCCAGCACCTCGCTCTGGCCCGAGAGGGTCTTGCCCATGAGCTCCTGTGCAAAAAATGTCAGGCGATTGCCACTACGGGGCACGGCCTGCACGCGGATCCCCGCGGGTACCTTCGGGTCGGCCGTTTCGGCTGGCTTGGTCACCGCAGCTTTGGCGCTTTCATCGGGATGCAGCCAGAGAATCCGCGTGATCTGGTCTCGAGCAATTTTCTTCCCTTCCAGGCGCATCTCGATTTCCAGCACGTTGTCGTTCATGCCAACGATCCGGCCACGGAGGTAGTCCCCCTCCAGCGAGCGGATCAGATGTTCGGGGGGATTGTCGCGCTGCATACGCGGCAACGTCAGCAGCCGTTCGAAGCGGGTCTTTTGGATCTTTACAGGCTTGGCATCGAGTCGCAACTCCAAGGCTTTGATTCGCTCGTGCGGCGCAAAGGTGGCCTTGGTGTTGGCCGACTTGAATGTGACACCACGCTCATCGATCGACTCCACCTGGCAGGGCAGCGTGTCGCCACTCCGGAGATGCAGCAGACAATTACCCGGTGGTTTTGGCCGCACGGTGGGAGTGGCCGATTTCTTGACGCCGAACAGGGAGCTTAATCCAAATGGCGCCGGGACCACGGCACCCCTCGGTGGTACTGCCACGGTCGGTTGCGGATCGGGTTTTGCGGGTGGAGGTGCTTCGCGGAAGATCAGCTTGCCGGAAACGTCCGCCACCAACGGACTCGCCACCGAACTGCCGGTTGGTTGAAAGAGGAGGCTGGAATCCTCAGCTTGACGTGCGTCGTTGAGTGTCCCGCGCAAGGACACGCCTGGTAATTCCAATCGGGGATGCTGTGCAGCGGCCGGCTCGTTGGCGACCGCTGATCCCACCAGCACCAAGGCCTGCAGATCATTCACTGGTAGCGTGACCGGCTGTTTGATCGACGGCGACTGCAGCACCAGGGCCTCTTGCCCGATCTGCTTGAGGTCCCCGCTGAGCCGGACACCATTCTTGAGCAGAATGGAGACCGCAGGCTGGCGAGGCGCGTCGCGCTGACTGAACCTGACGTCTTGTAACTGCGCCTCGTCGATTCGCTGCTCCTTCCCCGCTTTGGTAATCACCAGTTGCCGGGCCTCAGCATCGAACTTGAGAATCTCACCCGATTGGGGTTCCCCTTGCTTAAGCTCGATGGTGGCCTCGGTGGCCGACGCCGACTTGGGAGCGATTCCACTCCAACGGCGGATTGTCAGATGCTGCAACGTGAGCGTGCCACGGAGATTGGTGAGCAGCAGCCCCGTGGGGGGCTCAGGCTGGGGTGCGGCGACGGCGGGCATTCCCCTGAAGATCACCTGTCGCTTTGGGGGGGCAGGTTTGGGCGGGTTCTTGTCCGGCGGCACAGTGAAATCAGCGACTTGCTCGCCAGCTGCCGTGTACACTAGGAGTCGACCCTGCTGTTCATCGAACATCACCGACAAGGTCACCAGACCCGCGGCGGGTTCGAGCTTCTGCACGACCGCCACGTCGGCCTGCTTATCCGATTCTCGCGTTACGACCAACTGGTCGTCCCAGGTCTCCAGTCGGAAGGCAGTCCGTCCGGCGGCGTGTTCGCTCAGTCCGGCAGTGAAGACGAAACTGGGCTTAGTACTCCACGCCAACGTGATGTCGTAGCACACTGCTGAGGGCGGCCGATCCTTTCGTCCAATTGCTGCCCCCGCCACGTCAGAGGAGAGGTGCCCCCCTGCATCACGCCAGCCATTTTCAGTGCCAGCGGTGGTCCAGCCCTCAAGTCCGGTGGGACCGCAATAGATCAAGTCGGCAGCTCCCTGACGATAGAATCGCTGCAGTGCGGAACGCTCGACGCTGACTTTCCCGATGGGGGGAATCTCCAGCACTGCCTCGCGATCGTCCAGCGAAATCAGCTGGCCAATGAGCGTGTCGCCCCCCGACAGCTCGAAGCCGAAAGGTCCGATCACCGACGCTCGTTCGGCGGGTTGCGGATACTGCAGGGAATGCACGCCGCTGAGCGGGAACCGCAGGGGCCGGCTAAAACCGTCGCCCTGCCAGACAATCGACTCGGCGTCATCGGAAGTCCGCAGTTCACCAGCGACATAGCCGCCATTCCGCAGGCGGAGCGTCGGACGCCCCGCTTCCTGGGCCGTGGCAATAGAAGGGGACACGAGCGCGCACGTCATCACAGTCAGCAGCCAGTACCGGGCACGATCCATGACAACTCCACTCCCAGCTAACGCTCGTAAATTGGCAGGAAACGGTAATTTAGCGCCAACGCCAGCAGGTTCAGTGAGGTGCCCACGGTCGTTCCGAAATTCGAGGAAAAACTGCCGTCGGCCGCCTGCGAAGCCTTGAGTTGTTTGACCAGCAGCTTGTTCCATTTCTCCCAGGCGGCCACGTCTCCCTGAAACAGAGCCTGGGCCTGATAGTAGCGGCCATATTCAGCGTAATGCTGCTCCTGCCTTTCCAGATTCTGCGACAGATTGTTGATCGCAGCTTTGAACTGTGGCAGGTCCTTACGACGCGCGACGGCAAACACGAGCGTGGCGATGGAAGTTCGGGGGATCGATTCGCCGAAGCCGCCAAGGCCCCCCGAGTAACCCACCTGGCCCGCGGTGGACGTCATCTTCGTGTAGTAGTTGATCGCTTTGTCGATCGATTCGTCGGGGACTTCAATACCGGCATTGCGAGCAGCCAGCAGACCGACGAGCACCGCGCCGCTGACGGATGTGTCCGCATCCTTGGAATCGGGCGAGTAGCGCCAGGCACCCAGCGGGTTCTTCTTCTGCGAAGTGACGGCTCCGCGAACGGCGAGTTCCAGCGCCTGGCCGATCGAGCGCGTTTTCGAATCACCGGCCGCCTGCCAATTGCGGTCGTCGACCGCGCCATAGGCCTCCGCCAGGGCCAGCATGGCAAAGCCGTGGTGATACATGCTGTTGCCCAGAATGCCGGTGTCAGCACTCTGCTGCGAAATCATGTGCCGCAGCCCCTTACGAATCTGGTTGGAATACTGGCCAAAGTTGGGGTCCTCGCCGGAAGCGAGCAGCACCATCAGGGCCATGCCAGTAACGCCCGGTCCATTTTCGCCGTGGCCTGCCCAGGAGCCGTCTTCACTCTGAGTGCTGACGAGGTACGCCAGACCTCGGTCGTAGATCTCACGCACATCGCGGGGAATCGCCTCGCTGACGCGGACTGACGGGAGCTGAGCCTGAACTGGATTGACCAGACAGCACAAAGCCAGCACGAGAACAAGCATCTGCTTCATGGTTTCTCCACAGCCACCGGCTCGGCGAAATCCTCGGGGTCCAGAAGTCCGTTTTGGATATAAACTTGTCGGACGTTACGATATTGATCGAACCGCGGCTTAAACTTTTTCCACTGATCTGGTTTGAATAGCGACTCGAGTTTTTCAGCCGGGATCATCCCCAGCCGGCAGTTGACTACCTGCATCTCGTACTGACCGGCGTGTCGCGGAGCAGGCATGGCCAGCAGCAGCTTGGTGATTTCCTCGCGCTGCGACTCAGATAGAAAGACCACATCTTCTAGAGTATGCAGGCAAGACGCGATGTTGGCCTCATATCGGAACCGCTGCCGCTCGGCGGCCACGGCAGCGTACTTTTCCTTCTGCTCTTTCGTGAGCGTCTGGGGAAGCACTTTCATAAACATCGAATCCGACCCCTCGGACAGTCCCATGTTCATGCGCAACTGCAGGGGCTGAATCTCCTGCCACATCTGCTGATAGGCCTCATTGAACGCATTGCCCCCATTCTGCTTCTGAGCTATGACGAACTTGTCAAACTTCACCCGTATCACATCCGCCTGGGACAGAAAACGCTTG
>JAQGHS010000151.1 GCA_028291605.1 Planctomycetaceae bacterium
TCTGTGAACCGTTTGCCGAAGTCTATTATGCGATCGCCCTGCGTAAGGACCAACGAGATCTAGTTGAAAAAATCGACCGCGCTTTGGCGAAGTTGATTGCGAACGGCGAGCTCAAGCACATCTATGAAAAATGGGAAATCTGGAATGGCGAACAAGAAAAACTCGCTCATTCGAGCAGTCTCGATGTCGCGGCCGAGTCGCGGCAGTTGTGGACCGTCAGCCGTTATTTGCCGCTGCTCCTCGAAGGGGCTGTCACCACCGTTTTTATCAGCATTTTGAGCATGTTACTGGCGATCTCGATTGGTTTGCCGATCGCCATGTTTCGGCTCTATGGTCCGCTTCCTCTACGAGTACTGGCGATGCTGTATGTGGAATTCTTCCGGGGGATTCCCGTGCTGTTGCTGCTCTATTTTCTCTATTACGGCTTGCCGGGAATGGCGCAGGCCTATGGCTGGAGTGTCTCGCTGGATCTGCAGCCACTGCAGGCCGCAATCCTGGGGTTTGGTTTAATCTATGCTGCCTACGAATCTGAGATTTATCGTGCCGGTATCGGGGCGATCTCACCGGGCCAATGGGAGGCAGCCGAATCGCTGGGGATGTCCAAGACATTGACTTTCCGCAGGATCATTCTGCCCCAGGCCATGCGCATGATTCTGCCCCCCATGACGAATGATTTTGTCGCACTGTTCAAGGACACCAGCGTGGTCAGCGTCATCGCGGTTGTGGAATTGACCAAGCAATATCAGATGCTGTCCAAGTCGAGCATGAAGTATCTCGAAATCGGCATCGCTACGGCGGCCCTCTACCTCGTGATGTCCGTTCCGCTGGGGTACTTGTCACGCTACCTGGAGACCCGCTGGAACAAGCACGCGTAGCAACTCGTCGTAGCCGCATCTCGCCAGAGTGCGGGCCGCGCCAGTTACTCGCCCGCGTTCTGGCGAAACGCGGCTACAACGGAAGCAACCCCGCAATGTAGGTCAGGCTGTGCCTGACGCCTTTTTCTGAGATCCCAAGAACATCTCCGTCAGGCACAGCCTGACCTACAGCGAACTGACCACGCTATGCCGATGCCAGCCCCCTCCGTCCCAGAAGTCCCGGCAACGGCTCAGCCCCCCATGTCGATCAAGTTACAAGGCGTAACGAAGCGTTACGGCAGCAACCTGATCCTCGACAATATCAGTCTGGACGTGCCACCGGGCGAAACGGTGGCCCTCATCGGCCCCAGCGGCGGCGGAAAGTCGACGCTCTTGAGATGCCTGAATTGTCTCAACACCTTCGAAACGGGCCAGATCCATGTGGGGCCGCATGTCCTGCAGCCGGATAGTTCCGGTGAGATCCCCGGACCCGTGCGACAACAAGTCCGGCGGTTGCTCGGGATGATCTTTCAAGACTTCCAGCTCTTTCCGCATCTGACGGCATTACAGAATGTGATCGAAGCACCCATCAATGTGCTGAAGAAGGCCCCGGACGAAGCGCGCGAGCGAGGGCTGAAGTTGCTGGAACGCGTCGGTCTGGCCGCGCGAGCTCATGCGTTTCCACATCAACTCTCCGGCGGTCAAAAGCAGCGAGTGGCGATTGCTCGCGCCCTGGCGATGGAGCCGCGCGGTCTGTTGTGCGATGAGATTACCAGTGCTCTCGACCCCGAGTTAAAGGGCGAAGTTCTCGATGTTCTGGAAGATCTCAAGCGAGAAGGCATGACGCTGTTGATGGTCACGCATGAGATTGGGTTTGCCCGACGCGCTGCGGACCGTGTCGTGGTCCTGGCAGGTGGCAAGATTGTCGAGAATGGCCCACCGAGTCAGGTCATCGATGCTCCGCAGACCGAGCGGACCAGGACATTCTTAAGCCGCGTCTTGGGTTGAGCGTGCCCAGACAATACAAGCTCGAAGCGCCAGCGAGTGCGTTCCTTATCGATTTCCGAGGGAATGCACTCCCTGGCGCTTCGATCTTGTATCTTCGTCGCTTCACGACTGGAAACGTATCGCCGGGAGGCAAGATCGCAATCCCGGCATCAGACCATTGTCCGACGATTAGGCCTTTTCTTCTTCGTCGTCATCTTCCTCTTCGTCGTCCCACTCCTCTTCCCAGTCCTCGTCGTCTTCACAGCCCTCGCCATGAGCGTGGCCGTGTTCGAGTTCTTCGGGAGTCGCGTCGCGGATCTCGATGATCTTGACGTCGAACTTCAGTGTCTTGCCGGCCAATTCGTGATTGCCGTCAATCGTGACGTTCTCGGCGTCCAATGCGACGACCGTCACGAAATCCCAGCCCTCGTCGGTTTCGGCTTCCAGCTTATCGCCGACCGCGACTTCCATGTCATCGCCCATTTCGCTGCGCGGGATGGTCTGCACGAGCTCTTCTTCGCGCTCGCCATAGGCGTCAGCTGGGGCGAGTGTCACCGAGACGGAATCGCCGACTTCATGTCCTTCCAAAGCCTTCTCCAGGCCGGGGGGCAACTCGCCTGATCCGACGAGGAAGCACCATTCGTCACCCGGTTCGCTGGACTCCAGGATTTCACCGTTTGCTTCGGCGATCTGGTACTGCATCGAAACCACTTTACTGGGAGTGATTTTCACAACGAACCCTTCTGCTTAAAACGAAACGCCGCAACCGGCGTCAATACGACGTCGCCTGAACGCACTAGTCACGGAAAACTGCGCCCGTGTTGTAGCCGATTGGCAGTCCCCGGAAAAGCGTGTGCCGTGAAAACCGAACGTATTAACACTGGCCGCTGTAATCCCCTTTGGTCCTTTCTGTCCCTTCTGTCCTTTCCGTCCCTTGAATTTCCAAAGTGACAAAAAGCACAGAAGGGACAGAAAGGACTTCAACAAATCGCATTGCAATTGAAAAAACTTCCTCTGCCAAACAGCCCAACTTAAAGCCCTTTTAGAAAAAAGTAAAAAACGGCCAGAACTGGCTGTTAACGTATCGATCAGGTTATCTGGGAAGGCCACGCAAAATAAAGACCCGGTTTTTGGGTCCTAAGACTGTTACCACGCGTAGGGCTTAACACGGGGTTTTCACGCTAAGTCAGCTTTAAAAACTTGAGCCCAAATGCCGCCGTTGACACACTTTTCGATCAGCAGTACATTCCCAACCGTTAACGCGCGAATCTGGCAAGTGGGGCGAGACAAGTCGCCTGAAGAGTTTGAGGGATTCGCGGTTTATAAGGAGCTGGGCGTGGTTGCACGGATACGCAACGGACGCGGATGGTGCTGCCTCGCAACACTGATTCTCGTCCAGATGGGATGTGCCCGTTCGTCGGTGTTACCACCGCCGACGGCGATTCCAGCGCCGCCACGACCAGTTGTTCCAGCTCCTGCGCCAGTCACTACGGTTCCCAACTTCAATGTCCAGACACCGGGCAAAGACTTGTGGAAACCGACTGGGAAGGCCAGAGATTGGAAGTATGTCGTCGTGCACCACACGGCGTCGGAAAAAGGAAATGTGGAATCGATCAACGAGGAGCATCAAAAGAAGAAGGATGCAAAGGGCAATGCCTGGCTCGGGATCGGTTATCACTTTTTGATTGGTAACGGCAATGGCATGCCGGACGGTGAAATTGAGCCCACCTTTCGCTGGCGAGGCCAGTTACAAGGGGCTCATGCAGGAAGTTCAGATCCGGTTTATAACCAGCAAGGGATCGGAATTTGCCTAGTTGGGAATTTTGAGAAACATGCGCCGTCAGCCAATCAACTGGCGTCGCTGAAGAAGTTGGTGAGGTCCCTCAAGGGGACGTACAAGATCACCAGTAAGAACGTAATTGGACATCGGGATGTGCGGGCCACGGAGTGTCCCGGAAAACTCTTCCCGATGGAGGAAGTGGCGAACGAACCTATCGACTTTCAGTTCTCTGAGGCCACGCCGGCCAATCCAGGATTGAACGTCGCCAACCAGATTGGGAAGCACCCATGACGACACATCGGTTTTCATTCCAGAACCACTCCGTGGCGACCAATTCACTCGAAGTCCCCGAGCGATTCGCAGTTTCGTCCGCGCCCTCATCGGCTGCGGCCGCCCCGGCGTCCTCGGTCGAACCGCTGCCCTTAGAGGCCGTCGCCCCCAACGCGATCTCAGTACCGCAATACTACGAATCCAAGTATGCCTACCCGCTGATCGTCTGGTTGCAGCCAGCCGGTTGCCGAGCTCCCGATCTCAAGCAGATCATGCCGGTGCTCAGCGAGCGGAATTACTTCGGCACCCTGTCGCGGCTGGCGTTTTCCATCGAGAATCCCTTGTCGGCATTTTCTCTCGGCGAACGACAGCCTGGGGCGTCCCGCGTGCCATACAACTGGGCGGCCGACATTCGCCGTGACGTCTTGCATGTTCGCCGCAATTTCCACATCCACAGCGAGCGGATCTACCTCGCCGGCGTGGGTGCAGGGGCTTCGGCCGCCATTCAGATGTTGCTCGAGAAGCCAGAATGGTTTGCCGGGGCGATTGCTCTCGATCCGGATCTGGAACTCGCACAAGTGTCAGTTCGCAAGGTTCGGGAACTCGGTGACAAGCGACTGTTCACGACCGCGGTAATGCCCAGTGCTGAACTCACCAACTTGGAGCGACTGTGCTTTGGTGCCGGTGTCGATGTGACCCACAAGAACTACCCGACGGAGCTCAGTCTGCACCGCAAAGTGTTGCTGGACGTCGACCGCTGGTTGATGGCGGAGATTTGCCAGCCGCAGATGGTTTAACTAGCAGTCATCGCAATCGATTGAAATACGATCAGCCCGGCCGATGTCATATTCGGCCGGGCTGATTTCGTAGGATAGGCATCCTGCCTGTCAATCGCGAAGCCACAAAGCGGTGAACCAATAGTCTGCGGAAATCACAGTCGCGATCGCAGGATGACTGGACTTCGGGTTTGTCACTTGAGGTGACAAATGACAGGCAGGATGCCTATCCTACGACGAAGAGAGACTACGTCTCGTTAATCCAACGCCATCGTCACGGTCTTCAGCTCCGTGTAATTCTGCAGGGCGGCGGAGCCCAGTTCGCGACCGATGCCGCTCATCTTGAATCCGCCAAACGGTGCCGCAGCATCGAAGACGTCATAGCAGTTCACCCACACTGTGCCGGCTCGCACGTTTTTTGCGAACTGATGGGCCTTACCCACATCGCGAGTCCAGACCGCCGCAGCCAGTCCGAACATGGTACTGTTGGCCCGCTCGATGACCTCTTCAGTACTCTTGAACGGCAAGACGCTCAACACCGGCCCGAAGATCTCGTCGGTGGCGATGGCCATGTCGTCGGTCACATGGTCGAAAATCGTCGGTTCGATAAAGAATCCCTTGTCGCCATGCCGCTTGCCGCCCGCCACGCACTTCGCACCGGCCGCGTTGCCCTTGGCGATATAACTCAGAATCTTGTCGAACTGATCGCGATCCACCTGCGGCCCCTGCATCGTGTCGGGATGCAATGGGTCACCCAGTTTCCGCAAGGCGGCACGCTGGACGAGTTTGCTCACGAATTCGGCGTGGATTTTTTCCTCAACGAAGACCCGGCTACCAGCACAGCAGCATTGGCCCTGGTTGAAGAACAAACCAAATTCCGTCCCCGCGACTGCGGCATCCAAGTCGGCGTCTGCAAAGATGACATTGGGACTCTTGCCGCCCAATTCGAAGGTCAACCGTTTCAAGGTCTGAGCCGCATCACCCATAATGATCTGGGCCGTACGGTGTTCGCCTGTAAAGGCGATCTTGTCGACCTGGGGATGCTTCACCAGAGCCGCGCCAGCCGTCGGGCCATAACCGGGAATCAAATTAATGACGCCAGCCGGAAAACCGGCTTCCATCGCCAGTTCGCCGACGCGCAAGGCCGTCAACGGCGTTTGCTCGGCCGGCTTCATGACGATCGTGCAACCGGCAGCTAAAGCGGGGCCCCACTTCCAAGCCACCATTAGCAGCGGGAAATTCCAAGGAATAATCTGCCCCACGACTCCCATCGGTTCGCGACGGGTATAGCAGAAATAGTTGCCACGGATCGGGATCGTCTCGCCCGTCAGCTTGTCGGCCCAACCTGCATAGTAGCGGAGGCAGTCAATTGCGAGTGGCAGATCGGCCGCACGGCTGTCGCGGACCGGCTTGCCGTTGTCGAGGGTCTCCAGGGCTGCCAGTTCGTCGATGTTTTGTTCCATCAAATCGGCGAGTTTGTTAATCAGGCGGCCGCGGTCGCGAGCATCCATTTTGGACCAGGGACCAGATTCGAACGCCTTGCGAGCCGCTTTGGCAGCCAAGTCGACGTCAGCCGCGTCCCCTTCTGCCACCTGTGCGATGACTTCTTCGGTCGCCGGATTCACGGTGGCGAATGTCTTGCCGCTGACCGCGTCCTGCCATTTGCCGTTGATGAGAAGTTTTGTCTGCCGAACTTTCGGTGTAGCCACCCGAGTGGCTTTAACTTCCGACTTCGCCGTTACCGTAGCCATGTTGCGCTCCCTTGGCTGAATGGTGAGATCGCCCTTGCGGGGATAGGGCGGACATTTTTGTTGACGAAGACGAGCGTCTTGTCTGTTCCAATTGTATCAGAGTTGCGCCAGACCTACAGGGGCACGAGGTGGCCGGCCGTGTAGCCGAATTCGCCAGAATTCGGGCGATCTAAGGGATGTCCCCCAAAGTCTTGGCGACTTCGGCTACGAAACACCGCCTCGTCGGTCGCAGCATCTGGAAACTTTAACAAAATAAAGCGGTCTGGACACAATTTCCCAGATTCGTAGAATCCCCGCCTTGAGCCAAAGTTTAATTGGGAAGTCTGCGCGACACCTGAATGGATTTGCCCGCACAAATCGATTCGTCCCGCAGCCCGCTTCCGACACGTGGGATAGATTTTCAGGCCGTGGACAGTCTCTGTCTGTGACTCGAAGGCATTCATCCCGATCCCGTTTCGAATTCTGTACATACCAAAAAACTTCTTCCCGGTGTGCGGCCGTGAGGGGGTGCAAGGGCTTGGCCCATGTTCAACCCGCAAACCGTATCTCGATTGACCCACCTGTGGTGCGGAATCGTGGTCTTGACCAGCATTGGCTGCCAGACCTATTCGCCCTACGGATACGGAAGCTATCCCGGGAACTATGGCACTCCGGTCTATCAGCAACCTGGGCAACCGGTCCCTTATGGTTCGCCCGGCATGGCTCCGGGGACGATGATGCCTCCACCGCCAGGCGGTTTTCAGGGGGGATATCCTCCTCCAGGCGGCTTCCAGGGCGGATATCAAGGCGCCCCGCCGTTTACCCCTGGAACTGTCACCCCGGCAACGCCATTCCCCAATGTGCCCAACGGGCCATTGCCACAGCAGGGCGTAGATGCATCTGGTGATGGATTGGGGACTCCGGGACAATTCCCCGGGGCGAGCACCAATCCGCCGCAGCCCAATGTTCCCGCAGCCGCGGACAAGTCCGTTCCGAACTACAGTGATCCAAACTAACCCAATGTGCCCCGTAGGCCCGCCGCGACCCCGGGCATTCCAGACGAAGCCAATTTCCGAGAAGGAGGCAACAATGGGGCAGAGCAAGCGACCCAACGGTTGAAGCAAGATGAGCCCATACCCGGCAAGGCAGGGGCTTCATTCAACAGTCCCCGTACCGATGGCATCCATTTCGCTCCGCCTGCGAATCGTCGGGGGCCGCGCAGCGCCCAATCAGGCATCATTCAGACCGCACAACATGTGGAAGCAAGCTCTGGATCTCAGCATCTGCGACCCTACGGCCGAGCCCCCAATGGACGAGACTGGTTTCGCGGGCTGATCGATTTCGATGAACAGGAAAACCTGTGGTATCTCATCTACAATCCTGAGCCCGATCTCAACGATCCACAGGGCGGAATGGTGACTCTCATCGAGCATCCGCATTTGAGAGCGCTGCAGGGTGACGATGTCGTTCTGATCGAAGGTCAGTTTGACCCGAACCAGCTCGATGCCAACGGCCATCCGAAATACCGCCCCAACTCGATTCGCCGTTTGATTCCGTAATGGCGCTGCACGTAGCTTGACTCTCCAGAGCCGAGCGATCTCGGCAGCCCATCGACTCGCACATTCGCGTCGACCATCACGGGTGAGCCTTCAGCACCAATAGAACTCACTGGAATTCGCCCGACTCTGGGGAGCCAGGCCACGCAATCTCTAGCACGCGAATCCTCTGGGCATGATGGACGCCCGGCAGTTGAACGCGTATTGTAGGAATCTCACACGCGTGAACTTCCTGGTCAGGGCTGGATGGCTCGCTCCTATCTGGGAACGCCGCGAGTGATTTTCGCACCATGAAATCCAGGTAGCAGAAGTCGCCAGGCTTCTGGAGTGCGACTCGCGAACGCAGGAATTCTGACGAATTCTGCTAGTACATCGTTCGCACCGTCGCCCGCCAATTGACTGTATTGAGGAAACATTCCATGACAGGATTTGGTCACGGTCCGGCTCATCCCGTGGAGGATGAAGATCCGCGCATCGCCAGCCGGAATGCCCGGCAAGGCATGCGGTTGTTTCTGTTCTATCTGGCGTTTTATGCCGGGTTCGTGGGCTTGAATGCCTTCGCTCCCAAACAGATGGAATCGACTCCCTTGTTTGGCGTCAATCTGGCCATTCTATACGGCTGCGGATTGATTATCGCGGCCATGATTCTGGCCCTGATTTACTGCTGGCAATGCCGTAGCGACCAGGCGCATCCTTCCGCAAAATCGTGAAGAAGCCCATCGCCCGCCTTTCGTCGACACCAGTCACACACCTTTGAACAACTCACATCCCTGGTAGAGTTATGCTTCCGGATCCATCCAGTCTGTCGATCGTTGTCTTCCTGATCTTCGTCGGAGTGACGCTCGCCTTGAGCTTTTACTTTGCCGCGAAGACCAAATCGGCCTCGGGATATTTTGCTGCCGGCGGTCAGATTCACTGGTTTGTGAACGGGATCGCCTTCGCCGGCGACTATCTGTCGGCCGCATCGTTCCTGGGCATCTGTGGCATGATTGCCTTCTATGGCTATGACGGATTCCTGTATTCAATTGGCTTCCTGGCCGGCTGGGTCGTCGCGCTATTCGTGGTTGCCGAACCGCTCAAACGCTTGGGCAAATACACGTTTGCCGATGCCCTCAACAGTCAGTTCCAGTCCCGAGGAATCACCCTGGCTGCCGGCATCAGCACCCTGGTGGTGAGTGTCTTTTATCTGATTCCGCAAATGGTCGGTGCCGGTTCGCTGATCAAGCCACTGTTGGGATTTTCTCATGAGACGGGCGTCGTGCTGGTCGGCGTGATCGTCGTCATGATCGTGGCCACCGCCGGCATGGTCAGCACGACTTACGTGCAATTCATCAAAGGAGCCTTGCTCGTCTTCTTCAGCGGCATTCTGACAATCCTCATCCTGCAGCGCGGCTTGAAGGTTGACGACCGTCCGGAAGCCAATCAACCGCAAACGATCACGACCCTGGCCGACGGCAAGAAGCTGGTCAATGGGTTGCCACAAGGCCGCGGAACGGGGCAAGGAGATCTGCGGCCGGTGGGACACATCAGCAAGTTGCCGGGTGGCGTCAAAGAGACCGGACCACTCGGTCCATTCCAGTACCTGGCAACATTGCAAGCCAGCGAAATTGTACTCTGGAAGAGTACTCCTCAGAAGAATCCAGATGGAAGCAAGACCGTCACCTATACTCCGCAACCCAAGCCCGGCAACGAAGTCTTGCGACCGGGAAACAGCCCGACGTTCAAAGGCCTGCAGACTGATTCTGTCTATTCGAAGCTGAATTTCATTTCGCTGATGCTGGCCCTGTTTTGCGGTACGGCATCGTTGCCCCATATCTTGATCCGCTACTACACGGTCAAGGACCAGGCGGCGGCGCGGCTCAGCACTGTGGTGGGAATTGGTACCATTGGTTGCTTCTACGTCCTGACACTGTTTATGGGCCTCGGGGCGATGACCACCGGGACGCTCGATCTGACTGACAGTAACATGGCGGCCCCGATGCTGGCCAAGAGCTTTGGCGAGCTGTTGTTCGCGATCATTTCTGCCATTGCCTTCACGACAGTCTTGGGAACAGTCAGTGGCCTCATCGTCGCCGCCAGTGGAGCTGTGGTGCACGACTTGCTTGGCAGCGTGCTGCAGCTTGGCCTGACCGATGACCAAAAGGTCCGCATCGGCAAGATGGCCGCGGTGGTCGTCGGCGTGATCGCCATTTTTCTGGGAATTGGCTTCAAAGAGTTGAACGCGGGATTCCTGGTCGGCTGGGCCTTCAGCGTCGCGGCGTCAGCCAATCTGCCGGCGCTGGCGATGCTCCTGTTCTGGAAGGGGACCACCAAGCAAGGCATCACCGTGGCGATTTTTGCAGGGATGATCAGCTCCCTGGGTTGGATCCTGGTGAGTGCCGAAGCCTTCGAAAAAGTTTACGGCTACGCTGGCAAAGATGCCGAGTTGATGGCTCTGGTGCCATTCAGCCAGCCTGGAATCGTAACCATTCCGCTGGGATTCATTGTGCTGATTGTGGTTTCGTTGCTGACCCGCAAGACCGCGGTGAGTGGTTCGGCTTAGCCGAACCTGTAGCCCGACTCTCTGAGTCGGGAGCATGGGGATGAGGATTACCCGACTCGGAGAGTCAGGCTACAGGCTCGGCTGGCGCCTCGCCCTCTACCATAGGTTCAACGGGGCATACCACCACGGTTGCACCCTCAGAACGCATAGCGTCTGAACCACAAACGGTAGCCAGATCCAGCCCAGAATTCGCACGCATTCTGCCCGCAGGCCGCGGACGTTCAAGTCAATCACTTCTGGCGAAGTGTATTGCGCGAACCGTGGCCACCAACGGGGGACTCGCGAGCAATAGCCCAGATAATCGTCGCCCAGCTTTTCGGTGAGATACGCTTCCTCGGCCGGGACGACACCCAGCACGTAGACGAAAATCGGAATCACCATCCCGCACGCAAAAATGCCGCTCTTCAGTAACAGCACTTGCGACACCATCACGAGCAACGTGCCCCAGTACAGGGGATTGCGGCAGACGGAATAGGGGCCGAGTTCGACCACACCCTTCGCTTTACGCCCGCCAATATAGAGGGTAGCCCACAAACGGATTGCCACGCCGGCGGTGAAGAATGTCCATCCCAACGCGTTCAATCCCCACGCTGCCAGAGTTCCCTCCAGGACACGCGGAGCGGACAGCAGTCCCAGGACCAGACATGTCAGCAGACAGGTCGACGTAATCACGGACCGCCATTGATACCAGAAACTGTTCTTAATCAAGCGACGCCCGGTGACCGTACTTCCGGCAGCCGTGCCATCGGCGACCGCAGACGCACCGAACTCAGACATCGTTGTGGACATTCCGTTTTCCTCGACAAACAACTCGGTTGCCAGCCTGCAAATTTTCCTAAACTCAATGAAATCAGACAGGTAGCGTCGTGTATCCGGTTTTGGAAATCCTGTCAATTGAGAGTCGTCCGGGCGACTATTTCATCCACGCTGCATCAGGTTTAGCCATCTTGACGCTAAGCCGTGGCCCCGGATATCCTTCCGGCCTCAACCGTCGCCGTTTGTAGCCTGACTCTCTGAGTCGGGTGTCTTCGGTCTTCGTTGAAATGCACCCGACTCGGAGAGTCAGGCTACAGGCAAGGAGGCGATCGTGAGCTGGTGGGAATGGTATTGCAGCCTATGGACTGGGGATGCATTGCAGTGCGACCTGAGCTGGTGGGTGACCCGCGCGATCGCGTCGCCTCGCTGGTTGACTCGAGGAGCCAAGATCCTGGTCATTGATGCCAACCCCAACGATCTAACCGAACTGCTGGTCTATCGCGGCTTCGATGCGGTCGGCTTGGATGCCATCAACCAACGCGTTGTCACCGCTCATCATTCCGCCGATGCACCGGTCAGATTCGTCGACAAGCAACTGGTGTTGCCCGAACAATACTTTGACTTGGTGATCGCACGGGACCTGCAGGTTTATCAGCAGGATCTCTCCACGACAGGATCGCTCGTCACATCGGCCAATCTGTTGTCATGTGTGAAGCCCGGTGGTCGGCTGTCGATACTCGTCCGGCACAAACCGACTTGGCAGGATCGGCCCGGCGGACATTTGAGGTCTTGCTTTCAGCGCCACTTCCAGCATTTTTCCGTGACCTGCGAAGCCCGGTTTCTCGGAGACGGCTGGTTGCGCTGGCGTACCTGGAATTGGATGCTCGGTGATCAACCTCGCTGGGGTCATTTAACCGTGTCGGCACAGCTTCCCTACGAAACATTAACCCGAGTTCAATGGCACGAACTGGCATTATCCGACCCGCAAGCGATGGTTCCAGCGTGTTGTGCGTGGACTCGTCGTCGGGCAACGCCCGCGGCCATGACCGCTGTGCCGACGCGTGAAACAACCTATGTTTCGTCGTAATTCGACCTGCAAATACATCGGGCAGTAATCACATTCGCCAGTGCCCACGTTCTAGAGACGTGGCGACATTTCGAACTTCTTGAGGCCAGCGTGAAAATCTTCTTCTCAGTCGGCGAACCCAGCGGCGATCAGCACGCAGCGCATTTGATTACCGAACTGCAATCGCGAGATGCCACGATCGAGTGCGTGGGATTCGGCGGTCCGTTGATGCAGGAGGCGGGTTGCCGGATTGACTTCCAATTGACCGACCTCGCGGTGATGGGTTTTCTCAGAGTTCTGCCATTGATTCAGAAGTTTCGAGGACTCGTCAAGCAAGCCAAAGCGCAATTCGAACGCGAGCGGCCCGATGCCGTCGTGCTCGTCGATTTTCCCGGGTTTAATTGGTGGATCGCGCGCGCTGCCAAGAGCCTCGGAATTCCCGTGTTTTATTACTGCCCGCCACAATTGTGGGCCTGGGCTTCGTGGCGGATTAAGAAGGTTAAGAAATTCGTCGATCACGTGCTCGCTTGCCTGCCGTTCGAGGCCGAATGGTACCAGCAACGAGGGGTCCCGGCTGTTTGTGTCGGACATCCTTTCTTCGACGAAGTCGCGGAGAAGAAACTCGATACCGAGTTCATGACTGCGCAACGAGCACGCGAAGAACGACGAATTGCCATCCTGCCGGGATCGCGCACGCATGAAGTCCATTCCAACTTCCCGATCCAAATCGCCGTCATGCGCAGTCTGTCGCAGGAATTCCCGGAGATTCGGTTTCTGGTGGCCAACTTCAAAGAATCCCAGCGGGCTTACTGCGAGCAATACCTTCGCGACCATGCACCGCGACTACCGGTAGACCTACATGTCGGCAAATTGTCTGAGATTTTAGAAGTCTCCGAATGCTGCCTGATGGTGTCTGGTTCGGTCAGCCTGGAGGTCCTGGCTCGCGGGGTGCCTGCGATCGTGCAATATCACTGCGATCACCTGTTTGCGTTCATTGTCCGGCCGTTTATCACCTGCAAGTATATGTCTCTCCCCAATTTAGTGGCGGGCAGAATACTAATGCCAGAGTATCTGATTATCGGCTCGCCAAAAAAGCAAATTGCCCAGATCTCGGCCCATTTGCAGAGCTGGCTGTCCAATCCGATGACGCTGGCTCGAGCAGCAAAACCGTTGCTGGAATTGCGTGACGAACTCGTGCGTACCGGCGCGACGGCGAATGCTGCCCAGGCGATTCTCGAGAGGTTGGGAATTTCCCAAGATCAACACCAATCGCGGGCTGCATGAAAGTCGTTGTTCGCTCCGCGAACGAAACGCGATCGCGGAGCGATCAGCGACACTCTCCATTCCCTCGCACTGAGGGATTGTTTATGCTTGGAGTGTAGTTTGCACTTCCCGTCTTGCAGTGCTGGTTCCTCGTGAAAGTCATCCCATGTTGCCCACCGAAAATCCCTGGCCGGCGGCGATCGCCCTGGTCTGCGTAGCGATTGTCTGTTTCGGACGCTTCGGTTCGCGACGTCAGTTATCGAGCCTGATCGGTGGTATCCTCTGTCTGGTGCTAGTCGGGGGCTGTTTCGTTCTGGATAGTCTCGTACTGACACCCAGCGAGCAGGTTGTCGAGAATATCTATAACCTCACTGACGCCGTGCAACGTCAGGACGTACCGAAGGTCCTCAATTATTTCTCGAATCAGGCTCCCGAACGAGAAGTTGTGCGGACGACGTTGGAAAAGGTGAAGGTTCAAAAGGATTTGCGAATTTCTGATGTCTCGGTCACCTTCAAAGGTGCTGGTTCAGTCGCCGTATCTCATTTCAGAGCCAATGCTTCGATCACAGTCAACGTGGCGGGTTATTCGGGCGACGTCAACTATCATCCTACGCGCTGGGAATTAGACTGGCAACGTGAAGCGGGCGAATGGAAGATCATTGAAATCCGCCGTTTGAATCCCATCAACGGCAAAGAGGTCAGCTTCCTGTCGGCGCAATAGCACTGATTCCCCAGGACAGTCACACCTCGGCGTCCTCTATTCATCCTCCCTGCAGCACTTCATTGTGTAGTCGGTTTTCAATCGGACTTCCCGCGGTTACAATCAGTACCCTTTGATGCGTCTCAAAAGGGGAACTGCAACAAACCTCAGGGGACTGAATGCCGAAAATACAGGAAGATCCAGTTTTAATCAGCGCGCGACGTGAGGCGCTGGTTGTGTTTGCGTGTTGGGCGATCGCGATGACGTGGTCGGTTTCGTACTGTTATCTCAACGGTTACATCACCGATCCCTCGCTGATTTCTAATAAGCAAAAGGTCGAAGTTCGCCAGCCCGCCCAGCCCGGAGGCATTCCAGAGCTGTGGGTCGACCACGGCAAGGGCTCGCAACGAGTCGAATTCGTCCTCGGTTTCCCGTCCTGGATTTTCTGGGGCGTGGCCCTCCCTTGGTGGATTTGCACGGCGTTCTCGCTATTTTTCGGTGCGTTCATTGTCCGTGACGAAGATCTGGGTCTCGACCCCGAAGCCGCAGCGGCACTGGAGGCGGCCCATGTCTAGTTTGCTATTCGCAGCGGCAGCCGCTGGCGCGGTGACGTCTAAACCACACGGTGGCATCGGAACTCTGGTCGCCCTCGCCGTGTTCATTCTCGCCTCGGGATGGATCGGAATTCTGGCCAATCGGGCCATGTCACACGGTTCGTTCATGAAGGGCTTTTTCTTGGGGAACCGAGGCCTGGGAGCCTGGGCTCTGGCCCTGACGGCGACCGTCCAAAGCGGCGGCACCTTCATGGGTTTCCCCTCGCTGGTCTATACCCACGGCTGGATTGTGGCCTTGTGGATCGGCAGCTACATGGTCGTGCCGATTACTGGATTTGGAATCCTTGGCAAACGACTGGCGCAGCTTTCGCGGCGGTTGGGGGCCATCACCATTCCGGACTTCTTCCGCGAACGATTTGGCAGTCCAGCGTTGGGTTTGCTCGCGTCGATCTGCATTCTGTTTTATATGTCGATCATGATGGTGGCCCAGTTTAAGGCTGGCGCTATCGTGATGAAGCTGTCATGGCCCGGAACGGAATCTCTCGCCATGAGCGAAGAGTTTTCCAATTTCGTCCTGCCTGGCAAACAGATCGAGCGTTTTCGGCAGAAGGGGTTCGACCCAAAGACGATCGATAAGTTGGAGACGTTAAAGGATCAGAAGTTCCAGGATGTCGCCGAATTCGAAACCAAGCTGGGTGAAGTGCTGTCGATAGACGAGCTGAAGGCTCACAAGAGCGAGATCGTCACCGCAGCCACGCCGATCGACATCCTTTACTTTGTCGGCTTGGGAATCTTTACGCTGACGGTGGTCGGATACACGATGGCGGGCGGCTTCCTGGCCGCCGTCTGGACCGACTTGTTCCAGAGCATCATGATGTTCTTCGGAGTCATTCTGTTATTGGTCCTGGCGTTATGGCGCGTCGGCGGTCTGGAACTGGCGTCGGTCACCGCGGTCCAGCAAACGGGACCGGGATTTATTTACGGTCCCGGATACGATCCGTCCGGTGTCGGCAGGCAGTTTCTCCCCCTGTCTCTGGCGATTTCGTTCTTCGTACTCTGGGTGTACTCAGGCTTAAGTTCACCGGCCGGCATGGTCCGCATCATGGCGTGCGACAGTACTCAGACCATCCGCCGTTCGATCTATCTGCTGAGTATTTATAACTGCTTCATCTACATTCCGCTGATTGTTATCTGCGTCTGCGGACGGACATTGTTCCCGAATCTGGGGGCACATTCCGATGAGATCATCCCGCGCATGGCGTTGGTGACAACCGAAGGATTGCCGCTTAGCTCCTTCTGGGCCGGCCTGATTCTCGCCGCCCCCTTCGGAGCCATTATGGCCACGGTCAGCTCCTATCTCGTCGTGATTTCGTCGGGGCTGGTTCGCGATATTTACCAGCGTTTTTTGGATCCGAATGCATCGGAAGCCCGACTAAAATTTCTGTCCCACACCGGAATGATCGTCGTCGGCCTCGTGGCGGTGGCGGCCAACATCCAGCCGGTGAAGTACCTGCAGGCGCTGGTGGTATTCAGCTCAACTGGCACCGCGTGTACCTTCTTGATCCCGGCATTGATGGCCGCGTATTGGCGACGAGCATCCGTCGCGGGTGTCCTGGCGGCCATGTTCCTGGGTGCATGCACGGCGCTGACACTGTATTCGATCGGCATCTTCAATCTGGCTGACAGGTTAAGATTGCCTGAACAGCTACCCATCGGGCAAGACACCAGTCTCCGTCCCTATTACTTATTTGGCTACGATCCCATCATTTGGGGTTTGAGCATCTCATTAGTCGCCGGAGTCGTCGTGAGTTTGGTCACTCCGCCGCCCGATCCCAAGCTGATCAGCAAGCTATTCGATGCCCAACCGGCGAAGGTCTGAGCAAAGATAGTCGTTGATTGCTCGGCGATCGAAACGTCCAAGCCAAGTGCGCCAGCACGAGGCGTCCAGCCCAACCATGACGACACGACTCTCGGCCTAGCAACCGCTTGCTCCTAGTCCGAGAGAAAGTGAGACGCACGATGCCGCGCCGCATCTTGATTACTGCCTTCGCTCCGTTCGGGACCTGGCCGGAGAACGCCAGCGAGTTGTGTCTTGGAAAGTTACTTCCGCTGTTGTCCACAGACTTTGAAGTCACAACTCGCGTCTATCCCGTCGAGTTCGTCGCCGCTCGACCACTGCTGGAATCAGACTTGCTTCAGAACTACGATCTGGCCATCCATCTGGGCCAGGCCCAGAATACAGCTCGCATACGTCTGGAAGCGGTCGGATTAAACGTCGGTTCGGTTCCCGGGCGGTCCGAGAGCGACATGTTCGGGTTGGTAGCCAACGGCCCGGCGGCCTATCAGTCCGCGTTACCATTAACGCAGTGGGCTGACAAACTGCGGCAGGAAGGTATACCAGCGTACGTCTCGTATCATGCGGGGACGTACCTCTGCAACGCCACTCTGTATTGGGCTCATCACTTCCTGGAATTGAACCCGAAGCTGACCACACCGGTCTGTTTCATCCACGTGCCGCTCGACATTTCGCAGGTCGTCGGATTACCCGGTGATTACCTGACGCTGCCGTCGCAGATGACGGCGAACGCGGTCGCCAGGCTGATTGCGATGTGGGATGGGGCTCCAGGCCCGTCAGTCCTCTGAAAGGCGAGCGTCCGGCGTAAGCCGGATGGTTTTTGGCGACTCTCGATCTACATTCAACTCGAACCAAACCTAGCGATTTGAATTCTTCATTTAGCCAAATTTGGCAGACCAAAAGAATCCCGGGGCTTACGCCGCCGGGCTCGCCTGGTTGCTGGGGGAAAAGGGCGGTTGCAGTGGATTGTGCGTCGCTGACAATCATCCGGCTCACGCCGGACGCTCGCTTGAATCGCGGTGCACTCAAACAGCGACAGATCCCTTACTCTTTGGCAAATTCAATCGGCACGCGATCCGCGGGCGGCACATAATCGACCCACTGGCCGGTCAGCTTCTCGAGGTAGAACGCGACCAGTCCTCGTTCCGGATGACTGGGGTTCTGGTTGAGCACCAACCGGAAGTACTCAATGGCACGCTTCACTTGGCCTGCTTCCAGGTACACGAGTGCCGCGAACAAGTTCAAGTTGGATGTCGCGACCGGCGTCGAGTAAAAGTACTGAATCGCCGGCTCGGTCAGCGTCAGAGGCCAGGGTTTGCCCATCGCTCCGAAGTTACGCGGGATTAGCGATCTCAGCACGCCCGCGGCTCCCTTGAGTTCCTCGTCCTGTGCCTGACGAGTCCACAGTTGTGCGGCCAGCGTGTATTCCCCATTGGCCAGGAGCGTGAGGACCCGCGGACGTTGCCAATCTTGAAACTGGACTTGCTGTGACAAGCCTTCCAGTTGTCCTGCCAGCTCGTAGGCTTCTTCGACCCGGCCTGCCTCCATCAACAACTCCGACCGCAAGGCCATGATCTGCGGCGGCTGCGAGACCTCGTCGTCGGCCGGTTGCAGGAGGCCCAATGCCTTCTCTGCCAGGCCATTCCGATAATAGAACATGGCCATCTGGAACGGCTGCTTCTGGACTTCCTGGGGCAGCTTTTTCGCTTCGGCCTCGACTTGCAGCAGATACTTCGAAATTCGATCCATCTCTTGTCCGGCCCGTTCGATCTGCTGGATCTGAGCGTTCTCCACGGTCGGATCACGCATATCCAAGGCCGACAGCCAGTCGTAGAACGCGGTGATCTCACGCAGTGCCAAGTCTGCACGTTTACTGGTCGAATAAAGCTGGAACAACAACTGATGGACATCGGGATTGTCGGGTGAGGCGATCAACCCGAGATTCAATGCCTGCACTGCCTGCAGATAACGAAATTGACCCAGCTCGGTATCTGTCCGGCCCTGCGATTCCAGATTCAGCAGCGTCATATAGGACTGCCCCAGAACCTGATAGGCGGCGGCATCATTCTGATTCTTAGATAATCCTTCCTGGGCCCGGCGGATCGCCTGATAGGCCAGGCCGAATCCGCGTGGACCGGCAACTCCTGCCAAGCCAATCAAGTGCCGGGCTTCGCGTACTTCAGGGCTGGGGCGCGTGTTGGTCTTCCAGATGTAACGCTGATAGAAGGTTGGCAACTGGGCCCAGCCGGCACGTGCCGGTAACAATTCGGCTTCGGTCTTGAACACAGAATCGCCAAAATCGAACTGATTCTTGGCGAGGAACGCTTTCAATTCAGACTTAGGGAGATCACGGCGATAGAAGACGGACGTCGCCGATCCCAACCGGCAAAACTGCCAGTCGGGCGAAGTCAGCAGATCGCTAAATGTTTTGTAGTCCGGATTGTTCCCCCCCATTCTCGGCAGGGAATGGGTGACCTCAAAACGATTGAATTCCTGCTTCCAGAATTGCACGTCTTTGGGAGTCTGTCGCACCCCCTGCTGCTTGGGAGAAAGGGCGACTCGCAATTTCTGAAACAACGTCAGCAGGCTGGTGTCGGGAGGTCCCGCGTAGAGGGCCAGACGCTGATCGATGAATGGTTTCTGGCCGACCCAGATCAGCAGATCGCCCTGTTCCATGGTGAAGTTAAACGGTCGGTCGTCAATCGAGTCCTTCAACACCGTTTCGTAGCTCTTGATGGCTCCGTCGAGTTCCGGATCAAGTCCCAGCCCCACTGTTCCTACCCCCACAGGCCTGAGTCGACCGACGGTAAACAGCAATGCCAGGCTGAACAGAACGAGGACCGTGACCGCTCGACCGCCGCGGGAAAACATCAGGGCCTTGGTTTCGGTCGAGTACTGTCGAGTGCTGGTCGCGGCGTACCACGCCTGGCCATTCACTGTCGCCACAATGCAGAACACAATGGCTGCTGCCGCCACTTCGTGGACCGCCAGGATCGCGGGAACAGCCGCTCCGAAGAACATCAATACGTGGCCAAAATCGAGTCGCTTGCGATTGATCACCAGTAACGTTCCGGCGGTCAAAAAGAGCAAGGCGGCAGAAGCCATCACCACCGGTTGGACAATCCAGGGGGCTGCGGTGGTCAGGCTGCGAGACTCCAAAAACAGGGGGGCGTAGGCGGCCATCGCGGGATAGAAAGTCCCGAATTGGACGAACGGAGCCAGCCAACTGTGCCACAGGAACGGATTCACCAGCAAGCCCAGCCAGCAGCCACCGATCACCATCCACAGCGTTTTGCGACGCTGCGGAGAATCAACTCCGGGGCGTCCGACTCGCTCACCCAGAAATTCACCACAACCGTAGAGGAGCAGCAAGAATGGTCCCCACCAGGCATGGTTATCCAGATTCGACCACGCGATGCATACCGGAATCAGCATCCAGACCTGTGTCGAACTGGCATTCCACAGCCACCGGTGCAGCAACCACAGACAGGCTGCGATTCCAATCAGCGTGACCACTTCCGGTTGCGCTGTGAACCGCGGCTGGGCTGCCAGAACGGCGAGCGCGGCACAAATCGAGCCCCACCAGGTCGAGATCCCCGGTCGGCTGGTATGCGCCACCAGTCCGAAGGCCACTCCGGCGAGGATCGCCTTAAAAACTGACAGACCGACGAACGATCCCATTCCGAAAGCCACCGAGGAAATCAGATCGAACAACCACGCCAGATTCACCCACGGGCGATCCACCGCCGTATAACTGAAAACATCCTTCGCCGGCGGCAAGAAGCCGTGTCCAGCCAGGTACTGACCCGTTTTGACATGGACCAGCGTAGAAGTCTCCACGATGACCGTGCAGCCGAGTAGCACGGCCAGCAGAATCACCGCCCACTTCATCACGAAGTCGCCCCGAATCGCTTCGTCTTCCACCATTTCTGGCGTCAGCGGTTCGTATTCGGGCAAGCCTTCCGTCGAGACAGTCGGCGGCACGGGAAGATCGGTCGGTTTGACGGGAGTCGCGTCGGACACAGGCATACTCTTTGCAAAAAGTTGTCGCCCGACTCGTTGAGTCGGGAGTATTTCGTATCTGACCGTAGGATAGGCATCCTGCCTGTCCGTCATTGTTTGTATTGAAAAAACGGACAGACAGGATGTCTATCCTACGAAAAAAGGACAGGTCTGCGGACTGTTTGACCGACGATCATCTGCCGGTGCCAAACAGGTGGCAGACCTGCCCCTCTCAAATATCTCATCAAAGGCAGGCCACAAATGGGCCGCAGTTATCCAATCTTGTCCTTCCCAACCCACTTTCGCAACGCTTCGGGCACCACCACGGAGCCGTCCGCCTGCTGATAATTCTCCAGAATCGCCACAATCGCCCGAGTCACCGCCACGGCCGTGCCATTCAACGTGTGAACGAACTGCGTTCCCTTCTGCTCCGGAGTCTTGTACCGAATATTCAGGCGGCGAGCCTGAAAATCGGTGCAATTGGACGCTGACGTGACTTCGCCATACTCGCCGGCTGTGCCACGTCCCGGCATCCACGCTTCCAGATCGTACTTCCGATAAGCGGGACCACCCAGATCACCCGAACAGGTATCGAGAACCCGATACGGAATCCCCAAGCCCTGAAAAATCTCTTCCTCAATCCTTACGACCATCTCCTGGAAATCGTTGGAGGCTGCCGTGTCATTGGTCGTAAAGCCGAACATTTCGACCTTGGTGAACTGGTGCACGCGGTAAATTCCGCGTGTCGCCCGGCCATGAGCCCCCGCTTCCGTGCGAAAACAGTGTGAAATTCCCGCACATTTCAACGGCAACTGGCTGGCATCAATCACTTGATCCTTAAAGGCCCCACCCAAGGTAATTTCCGCCGTGGCGACAAGGCTCAAATCGGAATCATTGATCGAATAGATCTGTGTTTCCAAACCGCTGCGAGGATTAAATCCGATTCCTTCCAGCACGTCATCGCGGGCCAGATCCGGGGTCGTATAGAGCGTAAACCCTTCTTTGACCAGCTTTTCGATGGCGTATTGAATCAACGCCAACTCCAGCAGCACGCCTTCATTTTTCAGGTAATAAAACCCGTGCCCGGCAACCCGGGTGCCGGCCTCCAGGTCAAGAATTCCCAGCTTTTCCGCTAGATCAACGTGGTCCTGCGGCTTGTAATCAAATTTGGGGATCGTGCCCCAGGTGCGGACCGTCACACTGTCGTGGTCATCGCGACCAATCGGAGCATCCGGATGAGTCAGGTTCGGCACCTGCAGCATCTCGGCCCGCAAAGTCTTTTCCAATTCCTCTTGATCGCCCAGGACTTTGGCGACCAGTTCCTTCAGCTCCTTGCCGCGGGCAATCAACGTTTGCTTGGTGGCGGGTTCCTTCTCCTTCGGAATCCGCGACGCGATCTCGTTTTGCTCCTGGCGCAGCCTATCGCCCTGAGCAATCAGTTCGCCCCGCTTTTGCCGCAGCGCGACAATCTGCGGAATGTTCGCTGAAACCCCGCGATTCACACAATTCGCGGCGACTTCATCAGCATGGTCACAAATGTATTGCAGGTCGAGCATGATACCGTTGGGTAGAGGAAGTGATTTAACTGAATTTGGTCAGGTAGATTTTTACTCGGTGTTCTCCGTGTCTCAGTGGTGCAAGGGAATAATTTTCACCACGGAGACACGGAGAACACGGAATTTTTATTTGGCATTGGGCAGCCGCTACTTGCGGCCTCCCAGTTCCCACATCAAACGGGCACTGGCATGAATTCCACGGTGGAAATCGGCCAGGGTGAAGTGTTCGTTCGGGCTGTGCAGATTATCGGTATTCTGGCCCCAACCCAATAGGAGTGTATCGGCTCCGAGAATCTCCTTGAAGGTCTTCACGATGGGAATCGAGCCCCCTTCGCGGATGAAGACCGGCTCGCGACCAAACGCCGCTCCGACGGCCCTGCTGGCGGCCTGCATGTATTCGCTGGTTGTGTCAAATACCAAGCCAGACGCCCCATGATCCGATTTGAATTCCAACGTTGTACCCGGCCGTAGTTGGCCGCGCAGATGGGTTTCTAAAGACTGGATGATTTTGTCGGGATTCTGGTTCGGTACCAGCCGGCATGTGATTTTCGCCCGAGCCCACGAGGGAATGATGGTCTTCGGGCCTTCGCCCTGATAACCCCCGGTGATGCCATTCACGTCGCAAGTCGGCCGCGCCCAGCGGCGTTCGGTCGACGTGAAGCCAGTCTCACCCCAGCCGGCAGTCACACCCACGCTCTTGAAGAAGGCCGTTTCATCGAAAGGCAAGGCCGCGAACTGCTGGCGTTCCACTGTGGTCAGCGCAGCGACATCGTCGTAGAAGCCGGGAATTTGTACGTGTCCCTGATCGTCGTGCAGCCTGGCCACCAGTTTTGTCAGGGCGTTGACCGGATTCGTGATCGAGCCGCCGAAAATGCCGCTGTGCAGATCCTGTTTCGGTCCATGGACGATGATTTCGGCCGCGATGATGCCGCGCAAGCCGTAAGTAATCGCGGGAATCCCCGGTGCGTACTGGCTGGTATCACTGACGACGACCACATCGCACGCCAGCTGTTCGCGGTGCGATTCCAGGAAATCATCCAGATTCCGGCTACCGACTTCCTCTTCGCCTTCAATGATCACCTTCACGTTGACTGGCAGCTTACCGACCGCTTTCGTCCAGGCCTCGATCGCCTTGATGTGAGTCAACATCTGGCCCTTGTCGTCGGTCGCACCGCGGGCGTAGATCTTGCCGTCGCGAATGGTGGGTTCGAAGGCGGGCGTAATCCAGTCTTTTAGCGGATCGGGCGGTTGGACGTCGTAATGACCGTAAATCAGGAGTGTCGGGGCCCCAGGAGATTGCGTCAGTGTCCCCACGACAATGGGATGACCAGGGGTCTCGACGATGTCCGTCGACATCCCCGCCTGTTTCATATTCTGTTCGACCAGTTGGGCGGCCCGTCGCACATCCCCTTTGAATGCCGAGTCGCCACTCACACTGGGTATTCGTAGTAACTCGGACAGATCCGAAACAAATCGTTCCGAGTTCTGCTTCAAATAAGCTTCAACCGATTCGATGGTCATATTGGGATGCTCAAAAACCTGCGGGGAAGAAAGCAGCCCAAAGTCTATCGGCATCAGAGGTTGATGACAATTGCGTGGCCTCTCGCCATCCACTCCGATGCAGTTGGCTGATTTGATCCCTTCGACTTCTTTGATCCCTTTGACCTTCAGGATCCAGGTGAGACGGGTGCCGTCAGACCGGGATGAGGGTGACGGGTCCCGTGGCCGACACTGCCATCGCCGGCCACGGGACCCGCATGTTGAGTTACGCACCGACTTCTTTGACTTCTTTGAACAATTGCGATTTCTTTGAACTCTTTAACTTCTTTGGTCGCCGCTACGGTTCGGCGGATCACCGCCAGTCGATCGAACACCCGCACTCACTGGCAAGTGGCGACCTCTTTGATCCCTTCGACTTCTTTAATCCCTTCGACCTCCAGGTTTCAGGCGAGCCGGGTGTTGTCAGACGGGGATAAGGGTGATGTCTCCCGTGGCCGACGCGGCCAGCGTCGGTGGACTCAGACGCTGGCAGCGTCTGCCACGGGGGCCGCATCTTGAGCTACGACCCGACTTCTTTGACTTCTTTGATCCCTTTGACCTCTTTGATCCCTTTGACATCCAGGTTGCCGAAGAGGCGGCTGCAGTCACACCGGGATGAGGGTGGTGACCCACGTGGCCGACGCTGCTAGCGTCGGCGGACACAGTCACTGGCAGCGACTGCCACGGGAACCGCATCTGGTGAGTGACGACGCGACTTCTTTGATCCCTTCGACTTCTTTGGTCCCCTTGACCTCCAGGTTTCAGGTGAGCTGGGTGCTGTCAGACCGGGATGAGGGTAATGACTCACGTGGCCGACACTGCTAGCGTCGGCGGAAACAGACGCTGGCAGCGTCTGCCACGGGAGCCGCATCTGGTGAGTGACAACGCGACTTCTTTGACTTCTTCGATCCCTTTGACCCCTTGGTCGCCGCTACTATTCGCCGGAACGCGGCCCGTCGAATGGACACCCCCACACATTCGCAAACGGCGACCTCTTTGATCCCTTCGACTTCTTTGATCCCTTTGACTCTTTTGCTTACTGTGGAGGCCTCGTCCAATTGGTTTTGGGCGCATTTACCCGACGATTCTTCAACTGGCATCCTACGCCATCACGGTGACTCTCACCGAATGCAGCACCCCCTTGGAATATCACAATTTTCGTTCTCCGGTAGATCTCGAGTCACCACAACCTGATGCGCGGCCAATGGTTTCGTGGTGTCTAACACATCATGTGCGCCCTCGAACTGAGACACGTTTGGGGCATGTAAGGGGAACGCACAGCCGGCACCTGCCGACGAGACTCCTCGCCGCCGCGCCATTCGGCTATGCTGGCGAATTCACTCAACTGCGAACTCCTGATCCAGCCACTGTCGACATAATGCCTGCACTTTTATCACCGCGACGCTTGCTGATCACGGTGTGTACCTACAACGAACGAGAAAATCTGCCGCTACTGATTCCGGAGATCTTCGCTCACCTGCCGTGGGCCGAAATCCTGGTCGTGGATGACAACTCACCGGACGGGACCGGACAGCTCGCCGAAGAAATTGCCGCCCGGGATTCGCGAGTGCAGGTGCAGCATCGCACGGGGAAACTCGGTTTGGGAACGGCGATCCTGGCCGGCTTTCGCTATGCGATCGAACGGAATTACGAATTCGTCCTGAATATGGACGCTGACTTCAGCCACCACCCCCGTTATCTGCCGGATCTACTCTCACTGATGGATCGCTGCGATGTGGCGATTGGCTCACGGTATGTTCCGGGCGGAGCCGCCGTCGGTTGGCCCTTGATGCGGCGTCTCATGAGCCGCAGCATCAACTTGTATGCCCGCTGGCTGCTGTGGTTACGGACGTACGATAACAGCGGTGCCTATCGTTGTTATCGAGTTTCGAAGCTGAAAGAACTCGACCTGAATCTGGTGCGTGCCCGTGGCTATGCCTTTCAGGAAGAGATTCTTTACCGTTGCCTGCGAGTGGGGTGCCGACTGGAAGAGACGCCGATTGTCTTTGAAGACCGTCAACGCGGGACGTCAAAAATCAGCTATCGTGAGGTCATCACGGCACTATGGGTGATTTTCCTGCTGGGTGTCGACAATTTGCGACGGGTCCCCGTCAAAATTGATCAGGGGAGCCGGGTGCCGTAAGACCGCGGATTCTTCGTCGTAGGATAGGCATCCTGCCTGTCCGTCATTTTTTAATTCAAAACGGACAGGCAGGATGCCTATCCTACGGAATGCGGGCTGGACGATCTGGTTTTCCGGACCGAAGATAACATCTCTTGTCGCAAACAAAGTCTCGGAGTTGATCGAAAACATGCAGATCTGGGTGGATGCGGACGCTTGTCCGGGTGAGATCAAACAGCTGCTGTTCCGTGCCGCGGATCGTCGTAAGATCAAGGTGACGCTCGTCGCCAATCAGTCGATGCGTGTCCCGCCGTCGCCGTTCATCAGCACGATCGTCGTCGGGGTCGGAATGAACATCGCCGATCGGCGGATTGTCGAATTGGTTGAGACCGGCGATCTGGTGATCACGGCCGATATCCCGCTGGCAGCGGATGTCGTGGCCAAGGGTGGGCTGGCGCTGAATCCTCGGGGAGAGCTGTATACTCGCGACAATGTAGGGGCGCGACTGGCAGCCCGCAATTTGATGGATGAACTGCGTGGCGGCGGCATGGTCCTGGGCGGACCGTCGAACTTCAGCTTGCGTGATCGGCAGGCGTTTGCGAATCAGTTGGATAAATGGTTGGTGAAGGTGAAGTGACGATTGCAATACACGTCAGATTGGGACCGTGTTCTCGCGGCATAGCGTCAGGGTTTGGGGTCGGGCGTTCAAATTTCAAAATTGGCCATACGTCAACACGGACTTCGAAGTCCTTAA
>JAQGHS010000234.1 GCA_028291605.1 Planctomycetaceae bacterium
GTGACGGCAAGTTTGAAGATGGCGATGCCAACGCCTTTGTCACGGTGCATCGAGCGGACAAGCCGAATGGTGCGGCGGTGGTGATCTGTCCGGGTGGTGGTTATGGCGGACTCGTGACGGGTGCCGAAGGACATGGAATCGCGAAGTGGCTGAATCAGCACGGCATCACCGGCGTTGTTCTGGAGTATCGCCTGCCTGCTGGTCGATCGTTCGTCCCGCTGCTGGATGCTCAGCGGGCTATTCGCACCGTGCGAACGAACGCGAAGGAATGGGGTATCGATCCGGCGCGAATCGGTATCATGGGATTTTCGGCCGGAGGGCATCTGGCCTCGACAGCCGGGACCCATTTCGATGCCGGCGATGCGAAAGCCACCGATGCAATTGATCAAGCGAGCTGCCGGCCCGACTTCATGATTCTGGTTTATCCTGTGGTCAGCATGGGGCCGAAGACCCATGGCGGCTCGAAGAGTAATCTCCTCGGCAAGAACCCCCCTCCCGAGTTGGTCGAGCTGTTCTCCAACGAGAAACAAGTGACTGCGAAGACTCCGCCGACGTTCCTCGCGCACGCTTTGGACGACAAGCCGGTGCCCCCCGAAAACAGTAAGGACTTGTACGAGGCACTGCAGGCGCAGAAGATCCCCTCGAAGTACTTGGAACTCCCCTCGGGAGGTCACGGGCTGAATGGCTACAAGGGACCCATGTGGGACGCCTGGCAAAAACAGTCGCTGGAATTTCTGGCCGAACAGAAACTGATCCCGGCAGAGGCTGCTGACGGAAAATAAGTGGCCGTCCGCCAGAGTGCCCACTTTGTGTTCTTTAAGTCCTTTGCAGAAAAAGACTTAAAGGACAGAAGTGACTCAAAGGACAGAAAATAGGATTCCGGCGGCGAATGCGCCGTCATCTGACCGACAGCTTAACCTTATGAAATCGTAAGGTTTCTCGGCCGTTAGATTCTGTCTTGCTTCCGAAAAGCAATGCACTACGGCGGGGTACCTTCCGGCGGATTCTGCCGAAAAGTGTCCGTGTCTTTGAGAAACAAGGGCATTTCAGTCGTGTGCGAGCAGTCACAGGCGGCACATATCTGCACTGACACTGACTGTCGAGTCTTGACTTGATGCTTAAGAAATTGTAATATTCAGGCAGGTTTTGGTCGATAAGTAGTCGGCTGGTGTTACAAAGTCGTAAGTTTCAAGGAGAAATTCAATGAATGGAATCCGTTGTTTCGAGTTGCTCGAGGATCTGATACCCGCCGGGACTGCGAAGGCTGTCTTGCTGGAGTGGAACGGTTCGCGTTATGTGCGATCTACGGAGAGTATCGTCATTCACGACTTCGTGAATTCACACGGTGATCGCGGTGATCGCGGTTATGCCTTCCAGCCTGGAGAATCCAAGAACTGGGAAACGTTGAGTGGTCTGTTCCAACAGGTTCCTGGCTGGATGGCTTTCTAGATCCAGTACGGTTCCGGCCACAAGCGATCCGGAACGCAGTCATTGTCGCTGGGATCTAACTGCTGAGTCGCCTGGTTCCCATGGCGATTCGCAGAAAAGACTCCGCAACTGGGGGCGAGACAGCAAAGCCTGCCGCCCCCGTGGGGTTTAAGTTTTAACTTGCACCGGTCGGAAATCAGAGCTGCTCAGCGTGTTGTGTTGACGTCGAGTCTCTGTTGACTGCGTCGCCGCGCAGTGGTTACCGAGGTAACCGCGCGTGGATGTGATAATCTCGAAACGCGATGCTTATCGTGTGCGACCACCTCTGATGGTCCCCACGCCGGTAGGTCAACGGCCGCCTGCAAACAGCACGCAAGTCTTCACGGCGACGGATCTCCGTCCTTCAGGACGCGGGATCATTACTGTCAGAAACGTAATATCATTTTTCTGTTGATACTGTAACCACAGTGGTATCCTCCGAGATGGTGGTCAGATCACCTGATGTTTCTTCTCGCATTTTGCGCCTTCGCAAACGGCCCGCTCGGACATAATCCACACTCTGACTTGTCCACCCTTCGGTCGCGCTCAACAGAAGAAATCTGATCCTATGGGCCCCTTCATCAGGTCGGGCTGGCGTTGCGTCTGCGCGCTAGTCGGTGGCGGTCTTGTATTGTCTGGGCTCGCGGCAGGGCCGCCGGTCAGGTCTGCCTTGGCTCCTGCATCGGGCCTATTGCGTTATGAGGCTCCACAAGGAATGACGTATGCGGCATTGATCTTGCCTGCACCCCCTCTGCCTAAAATTGCCTGCGTCCCGCATGACCATGTGTTGATTGTCGATACATCCGCCAGCCAAAACGGGATCTATCGAACGCGCGCTCTGGCTCTGGCGAATGCTTTTTGTCAGAACCTTCCCGCTGGGGATCGCGTTCAACTCATCGCCTCGGACGTTGCGGCGGTCAGTTTGACAGACACATTTGTGGACATCCCGTCGCCGGCACTCCGTGCGGCATTCGTTAAACTCGAGGACCGGGTACCGCTTGGTTCTTCGAATCTCGAATTCGCGCTCCGCATGTCCTTGCCATTGCAATTGAAAAATGTCTCAGGCGATCGCGCCCGGGAAATCCTGTACGTGGGTGACGGTTTCAGCACGGCGAAGTTGATTGAATCTCCCATGCTGCTCAAATTGCTGCATGACCTCCGCACGTCAGAGATCCCCGTCAACAGCTTTGCCGTCGGGCCGCGCACCGATCTAATTTTGTTGGGAACGCTGGCTCAGCATACCGGTGGTGTGGTGGTCGTCGATGAACAGCAACCCGTTGCCGCTCGCCAGGGGACTGTCGGTGATCTCGCAACGGTTGCCAAGGACCTGGCTCGTGCCGCCGTCGCACCCGTGTTTTACCCCGATTCGCTGGTCACCACACCCGACGATCTGCAACTTTATCCAATCATGCTGCCCCCAGTTCGATTCGACCGTGAAACGGTCTTGTTGGGCAAGGATGTGATCGCCGACCAGATTCAAATCAAACTCACGGGATCTTTGCGACGCCACCCGGCGGACTTCTCGTGGTTGATCAAGGGCGAAAAGGCGACTGCCTCATTGAGTTTCCTGGCACCTGCCTGGACGCTGGCTGAAAGTTCACAAGGACTGGCGATGCCATTTGCCGGTCGGCAACTACTCAATCGGGCCCAACAAGATTTTGAGACTCAGCTCGACTCCCTGGCCCAGGCGGGAGTTCGTTCGCTTGGTAAGAAGGACAAGCGGCAGGTCGAAGAGATCGCACAGGTCCTGCAGGACCTCGATCCGAGCAACCTGGATGCGCCGCAACTGTTGCGAGCTTCGCATCGACTGCAGGTTAAGCCGGTCAAAGGGTCATCGCGGTTGGCCCAGGCAGCAGGTCAGCCTCAGGCAACTGCGGAACAGCAGCCTGGTCCGGCGGGCCAGGGACCGGGAAAACCTGACCAATTGACTGATACGGAAGACAAGTCGAATCCGAAGTCAGGCTCATTGCTGGATGATCTGGAAGCGAAACGCAAGGTTCGTGAAGAGCAGATTACCATCGATGTGAATGTGGCGATTCAAGCCGCCCAGACTGGGGCTCGTGAGAGTTTTCCGGACGCGTACGACATCTTGAAACGACAACTCGATACGGTCGTTGCGGCGACTGATATTTCTGCCGATGCGCGTCAAGCGTTGCGTAAGCGGGTCGAAACGGCGATTCAGCAGATGCAGAATGAGAGCGAATCGTTCGAGCAAAAGCGTGCGGCCCTCGATCGCCAGTTGTCACAGCAGGAAGCCATGAAGAAATTGATGGATCAGACGCAGCGCGACGAAGAGAAAATGGAACAGTTGATCGACCGCGTCCGGGCGTTGCTGATTCGCGGCTATAAGGGGAATCCACAAGCCTTCGAAGACGCCGAAGCCGTGTCGCGCGTCGCGGTGGAACTGGATCCTTATCTGGGCGTGCCGAACCTCGACGTATTCAACTCAGAGGCGGCCGGACATCTCGACAAATCCCGACGCTTGCGCAGCCTGCGTCAGGACAAGTTGCTGGCCTTGTTGTATCAGGTCGAACTGTCTCACGTGCCGTTTCCCGATGAGCCTCCAGTTGTGTGGCCGAGTCCGGAGCGTTGGCAGTGGATCTCCGAGAACCGCAAGAAGTGGAAGTCGGTCGATCTAAAGAGCTATAGCAAGAAGGAAGAAAAGATCGTCCGGGAGCTGGATAAACCGACGACCTTTGATTTCACTGATGAATCACTGGATGGCGTCAAAGACACAATCATGGAACGTCATGGTTTCGATATCGTGATTGACAAAGCGAAGTTGGAAGAAGAAAGCGTCGCGACCGACGCCACAGACATCACCTTGAAGGTGAGCGAGATCTCGCTGAAGAACGCTCTGAAGTTGTTGTTGGATGCGAAGAACTTGACCTACGTCATCGAGAACGAGGTCATGAAGATCACAACGAAGACCGACGGCATCGCCAAGCGACCGTTAAGGGTCTCCAACGTCGGTGACCTGGTCATGCCGATCAATCCACTGTTCGGCAGAGGCGGCAGTCGAACAGGTGGCCAGAGCGGTGGCGGTGGTGGCCAGTTCAACGGCGGTCAACAGGGGGGTGGTGGAATGGGCGGCGGCGGAGGTGGGCAATTCGGTGGTGGCGCGAACGGTATCGGTGGCGGTGGAGGGTTTTTCTAATCGATCGCGGCTCGACCCGCGAATTCTTCTACAAGGATTTCACGGTGCGAGAATCATGGGCGGAAAAGCCCGAACGAACGGAGAATCCGGCATATTTCCACGTTCCACGCGTGTTTTTCGGGGACACCGCGGCCCGGGGTTTTACCTTTTCGCTATAAGCGTGCCATACTCACCCTTCCGAGAAAAATCTCACAGAATTGAGGCACTTTTTCCTTTCGGCGACTGGATGTCAGTGGTATCCTCGCTGTTGGTTGTCAGATCACCACATGTTTCTTCTCGCTTCTTGCACCGTCGCAATTGGCCCGCTCGGACATCATCCACATCTGACTTGTCCAACCTTTGGCTCCCTCAAACTGAGGAAATCCGAGATTATGGGCTCTTTCACCCAATCAGGCTGGCGCTGTGTAGGCGCGCTAGTCAGTGGCAGTTTTCTAATTACCAGCATCTTCGCCGCGCCGCCCGTCAAGCCGGCCCCGCTGCCACCTGTGCCGGGTCTTCTGCAGTTCGAAGCTCCGCAAGGGGTGACATACTCTGCGTTGATCTTGCCGGCACCCGCCTTACCAAAGTCGGCGAGCGTTCCGCATGACCATGTGTTGATCGTCGACACATCGGCCAGCCAAAACGGGGTCTATCGCTCGCGCGCACTGGCTCTGGCGAATGCGTTCTGTCAGAACCTGCCCGCTGGTGATCGCGTGCAGCTGATCGCTTCGGACGTCACGTCGACCAGTTTGACAGACAGTTTTGTGGACACCGCTTCGCCGGCGCTCCAGGCGGCATTCACGAAGCTGGAAGATCGCGTACCCCTCGGTTCGACGAACTTCGAACTATCGCTCCGCATGGCATTGCCAGTGACCGCGAAAAAGCCCTCTAGTGATCGGGCTCGATCGGTTTTGTATGTGGGTGACGGCTTCAGTACGGCGAAGCTCATTGAGTCGCCGGCGATGGTCAAGCTGTTGAGTGAACTCCGCGCGGCAGCCATTCCCGTCAACAGCTTTGCTGTCGGTCCGCGCATCGAACTCATCCTGTTGGGAACGCTGGCTCAGCACACAGGCGGCATCATCGTCGTGGATGAACCGCAACTGGTTGCAGATCGCCAGGGGACCGGCAGTCATGTCGCCGCGATTGGCAGGGACCTGGCTAAGGCCGCAGTCGCACCGGTGTTTTACCCCGAGTCGCTGATCACACGTCCCGAGATTCCGAATGTTTATCCCATCAAGTTGCCCCCCGTTCGCTTCGACCGTGAAACGGTGATGCTGGGCAAAGATCTGACCGCCAAGCAGGTGCAGGTAGAACTTACCGGAACTTTGCGAGGTCAGCCGCAATCGTTTTCATGGTCCATCAAGACCGAAGAGACGTCAGGCTCACTGAGCTTCCTGGCACCGACTTGGGCGCTAGCGGAAAACTCCCAGGGTCTCGTGATGCCGCTGGCGGGCCGGCAACTGCTGACTCAGGCCCAACAATCCTTCGAGACGCAATTGGACGCGCTGGCCAAGGCCGGAGTGAACTCGCTGAAGAAGAAGGACACGCGACAAGTTGAAGAAATCGCCAAGGTCCTGCAAGACCTCGATCCGAACAATCTCGATGCGCATCAATTGTTGAGGGCCTCGCGTCGCTTGCAGGCCAAGCCCGTAAAGCGGCAACTCGCATTGGCGCAGGCTGAAGAAAAAGAAGAAAAACCTGAACCCGAAGCCAAGGCGGCACCTGAAGAGAAGCCTGCCGCGGAGGAAAAGCCAGCCGCAGAGAAGACCGAACCGGAAGAAAAGCCAGCCACCGAGAAGAAGCCGGCGGCTACCGAAGATCCTGCTGAAGAGAAGCCTGCTGCAGAAAAGCCCGCCGAAGAAAAACCGGCTGGCGAGAAGCCAGAAGGGGAAGAGAAGCCCGTCCCGGCCGCTCCTGAGCCTGGCGCTGAAGAACAGCCGGCCAAGAGCGCCGTCGATCAGTTAACTGGTACGGAAGACAAGTCGAATCCGAAGTCGGGTTCGTTGCTCGAAGATTTGGAAGCTCGACGCAAGGTTCGTGAAGAGCAGATTACCATCGATGTGAATATCGCGATCCAGGACGCTCAGGCTGGTGCTCGCGACAGCTTCCCGGACGCTTATGACATCCTGAAACGACAACTTGATACGGTCGTGGCCGCCACCGATATTTCTGCCGATGTGCGTCAAGCGTTGCGTAAGCGAGTCGAAACGGCGATTCAGCAGATGCAGAATGAGAGCGAAACTTTCGAGCAAAAACGGGCCGCATTGGATCGCCAGTTGTCGCAGCAGGAGGCCATGAAGAAGTTGATGGATCAAACGCAGCGCGACGAAGAGAAAATGGAACAGTTGATCGACCGCGTCCGGGCGTTGCTGATTCGCGGCTATAAGGGGAATCCTCAAGCGTTTGAAGATGCCGAAGCGGTGTCCCGCGTTGCCGTGGAGTTGGATCCCTACCTGGGCGTGCCAAACCTCGACGTGTTCAATTCAGAAGCGGCCGGACACTTGGACAAAGCCCGACGATTGCGGAGCGAACGCCAGGACAAGTTGCTGGCCTTGTTGTATCAGGTCGAACTGTCTCACGTGCCCTTCCCCGATGAGCCGCCGATCGTGTGGCCGAGCCCGGAACGTTGGCAGTGGATCACCGAGAACCGCCGGAAATGGAAATCGGTCGATCTGAAGAGCTACAGTAAGAAAGAGGAAAAGATCGTTCGGGAACTTGATAAGCCGACGACGTTCGACTTTACCGATGAATCGCTGGATGGCGTCAAAGACACGATTATGGAGCGACATGGCTTCGACATTGTGATCGATAAGGTGAAACTGGAAGAGGAAAGCGTCGCGACCGATGCCACCGACATCACCTTGAAGGTGAGCGAGATCTCTCTGAAGAATGCTCTGAAGTTGTTACTCGATTCGAAGAACTTGACCTACGTCATCGAGAACGAGGTCATGAAGATCACAACGAAGACCGACGGCATCGCCAAGCGACCGCTGCGAGTCTACAACGTCGGTGACCTGGTCATGCCGATCAATCCGCTGTTCGGTATGGGCGGCAGCCGGTCAGGTGGTCAGACCGGCGGCGGCGGCCAGTTCAATGGTGGCCAACAGGGTGGTGGCATGGGCGGCGGCATGGGAGGCATGGGCGGCGGTGGCATGGGTGGCATGGGCGGTGGTGGCGGTGGGTTCTTCTAACCGCCGTCGGAAAGTCTCCGGCGAAACCATAACAGGCCATCGAGGGCGTCTCGGTGGCCTGTTTTCTTCCGTGGGATAGGCTTCCAGCCTGTCGTTCTGAAATGGAGATGACAGGCTGGAAGCCTATCCCACCAAAGGCTATTTAGGCCGCTCCAAGAGTTCCTGAAACCGACGCGACGCCTGTTGCCATTCCGCACTCGAAGCCGGCTCGAACGTCTTCAATTCAGTGGAGGCTCGGACGACTTCACGGATTTCTTTCAGACTTGAAATCGCTCCAGTAGCGCGGGCTTGAATCAGTACGTTGCCGAGGGCCGTCGCTTCGACCGGTCCGGCGATGACTGGTGTCTCGCAGGCGTTCGCGGTGAACTGGTTCAGCAAGACGTTTTGACATCCGCCGCCGACCACGTGAATCACTTCGACTTGTTCGCCGGTCAATTCCTCCAGCCAGCCCAGGACCACTCGATACTTCAGCGCCAGGCTTTCGAGGACGCAACGAATCATCTGGCCACTCGTTTCGGGGGCCGGCTGTTGAGTCTTTTCACACCAAGTGCGAATGGCGGCTGGCATATCTTCCGGGGCGAGGAAGCTGGGATCGTCAGGGTCGATCAACGATCGAAACGCCGGCGCGGCCTCAGCCTGACGCACCATTTCGGGATAGTCGAGCGGTCGCCCGTGACGATCGAACGAGCGGCGGCACTCTTCGACCAGCCACATTCCCATAATGTTCTTCAGCAACCGATAGGTGCCGTCAATGCCCCCCTCGTTGGTGACATTCCTTTGCAGCGCCTGTTGACTCAAGACGGCCTGCTTGACTTCCACGCCGATCAGCGACCACGTACCGGAGCTGATGTAGGCCCAGCGGGCGGTGCCGGTCAGTTGGGTCGGAATCGCGGCCACTGCAGCACCCGTATCATGAGTTGCCGGGGCCACGACATCGATTCGCCCAAGTCCCAGTTTGTTCGCCAGATTGGGACGTAGCTTGCCCAGCACGGTTCCCGGTTGCACGACTTCTCCCAGCATTTGAGTGGGGACGTTCAACTTGCCGAGCAAATCGAACGCCCAGTTATTACTGGGGGGATTGAAGAACTGCGTCGTCGTGGCATTGGTGAATTCGACGACCTGACTGCCTGACAACATCCAGTGAAAAAGATCGGGCATCAGCAACAGGCGTTCGGCCAGGGCCAGGATCTCGGGATTCTGTTGTTGGAGCGCGATCAGTTGATAGAGCGTGTTGATCTCCATGAACTGCAGACCCGTGGCGGCAAAGATCTCGGCGCGGGGAACTCGGGAGAGGGTCGCGTTTAGTAGTCCCTTCGTTCGCGGGTCACGATAGTTGTAGGGGTGACTCAGCAGCTCCTGGTTCTTGCCAAGCAGTGCGAAGTCGACACCCCAGGTGTCGACACCCACCGACCGAATCGACTGGCCAAACCGCTGGCCACCGACGCTCAACCCCTGTTGGATTTCAGTCCACAGTCGCAGGACATCCCAACGGAGCGTCTCGCCGACGGTGACTGGTCCGTTCGAGAAGCGGTGGAGCGATTCGAGTTTTACCCGGCTGCCGTCGAAGAGACCGGCAATCACACGGCCGCTTTCGGCTCCCAAATCGACACCCAGGAAACACTGTTCGGTCATCTTGATTCACTTTCCGGCGTCAGCGCGAGACGCCTTGCTGTCCATAACGATCGTTGCCAAACAATATCGAACAGGCGAGCCGGGTGCCGTAAGGCCCCGGACTGAGTGTTGGCTGACAAATGCGAATTGTCCGGGGCCTCACGGCACCCGGCGCACCTGATTTAATTGCAATTTCGCTTCGTTGATTATCTACCGCCTCTAACTCCCGCACAGCCTACGAAAAATTCGTCTACGATGCGAGGATCGCGGAAGTTGGTCAATTTTGGACGTTGAGGCTGACACGGCAATCAGAATCTGATATCACCCACGGCAGAGAGCTCTCTCGACCGTTACCCGGTTCGAGCAATGCAGTTGGGTCAGGACGACCTGCCGCGGATGGAGCCCGCTCAAGAATGAGATCACCCACGCAATTTTCGTGAAGACACGACTTCGGGGAGGCATGGATGGCGGTTCCTATGTCGCAGATGTGGACGGTGGCACGATACGTCCTCGGCAAACGGTTGCGGGGTGTGGCCCGTTATCCTCTGGTGCTGATGCTCGAACCGTTGTTTCGCTGCAATCTGGCGTGTGCGGGCTGCGGCAAAATCCAGTACCCCGCCGACATTCTCAAGAAGAATCTCACCCCCGAACAATGCTTCAAAGCGGTTGAAGAATGCGGCGCCCCGATGGTGTCGATTCCCGGCGGCGAACCGCTGCTCCATCCGCAAATGGATGAGATCGTCAAGGGACTGGTCGAGCGTAAGAAGTACGTCTACCTCTGTACCAACGCGTTGCTGCTCGAAAAGCATCTCGACAAGTTCACGCCGTCCCAATATCTGTCATTCTCGATCCACATGGACGGACCGCGTGAAGAGCACGATCACGCCGTTTGCCGTGACGGCACGTATGACATCGCGGTGAGTGCCATCAAGGCAGCCTTGAAGCGGGGATTTCGGGTCACCACCAATACGACGCTCTATGCGGGTGCCGATCCCGTGCGTTATCGAGGCTTCTTCGATGAGATGATGACGCTCGGCGTCGAGGGGATGATGGTCTCGCCCGGATACGGGTACGAGAAGGCTCCCGATCAGGACCATTTTCTCGAGCGCGAACGGACGACAACGTTGTTCTCCGAGATGTTGAATGCACCCAAGCGTGCGTGGAAATTCAATCAGTCGCCGCTATTCATCGAGTTCCTCAAGGGGAACTGGGACTTGGAATGCACTCCGTGGGGCACGCCGACCTACAACATCTTCGGTTGGCAAAAACCGTGCTATTTGTTGCAAGAGGGCTATTGCGAGACCTTCCAGCAGTTGATGGAAACAACGCAGTGGAAGGACTATGGTCGAGCCAGCGGTAACGCCGATTGCCAAGACTGCATGGTTCACTGTGGTTATGAACCGTCCGCCGTGTCAGAGACATTCTCGAATTGGAAAGGTTTCTGGGCCACGGCCCGACTGACGATGTTCGGGGCAGGGCGTGGACGAGCTCGCAAGCCGACCGCACCCGTGGGTAATACGCCACCAGCGCAACCAAAGCCGGCTGGAACGCTCTATGACTTGGAGTTGCCAGTCGGGTCGCGTTAGGACCGAAGAGTATCGTGGGACGGGCCAGGAGACCCGTCCCACGATACTTCGCCTCCAATAAAAAGAGCCGTCGAACATAGGGTTCGACGGCTCTTTGGTACTCACAGAATCTCAATTGCTCTCAGCGTTCTGCAACTGAATGGCCAAACCATCTAGAAAACCCTTGAGCTGCTTAGCCCGGACGGGATGCTGCAGCTTGCGGACGGCTTTCGCTTCGATCTGACGGACGCGTTCGCGAGTCACCTTGAAGATACGGCCGACTTCTTCCAGCGTGTATGTGTAGCCGTCGCCCAGGCCGTAACGCAACTTGATGATCTCGCGCTCACGATATGTGAGAGTCTTCAGGACATGTTCGATCTTGTCCTTCAGCATCTCTTGAGTGGCCGTGTTGACGGGGCTCTCGATGTCGTCGTCTTCGATGAAGTCGCCGAAGTAGCTGTCTTCGCTCTCACCGACGGGACGATCCAGGCTGATCGGGTGCCGTGAAATTTTCATGACGCGGCGTGTTTCTTCGAGACTCACGCCAGCGGCTTCGGCCGTTTCTTCGATGGTCGGCTCGCGTCCGTTCTCTTGGAGCAGTTTCTTACTGACTTTCCGCAGTTTCGACATCGTTTCGATCATATGCACGGGGATACGAATCGTGCGGGCCTGATCGGCAATGGCGCGGGTGATGGCCTGACGAATCCACCATGTCGCGTAGGTCGAGAACTTATAGCCACGGCGGTATTCGTACTTGTCGACCGCGCGCATCAGGCCGGTGTTCCCTTCCTGAATCAGGTCGAGGAAGCTGAGGCCCCGGTTGCGGTACTTCTTGGCAATCGACACCACCAGACGCAGATTGCCGCCCGACAGTTCGCGCATCGATTGTTCGTAGGCCGAGAACCGGGCTTGAACAGACCGCATGCGGTGCTTCA
>JAQGHS010000242.1 GCA_028291605.1 Planctomycetaceae bacterium
AGTCACAAGACGGCCCATTGGTGGGAGAAGAACTCCAGCAAACTGACCGTTTCGGCGACCTGTGGCCTGGTCACCTTCATCTTTTATGCGTTCCTGTACGGTCACGGCATCCACGATCACGGGACGAATTCGCTGGCACCTGCGGGGATTCCTGCCGCCATCGCCGTCCTGAAAAATTCGCTGCTGGTGGAATACATTCCGTTTATGGTCCTGCTCTTCAGCCTGTACGTCATCAGCGGAGGCATCAACATTGCAGGCAGCCTGCGTGGGACTCCGCAGACGAATACGGCGATCATGTTGATTGGCAGCGTTGTGGCCAGTCTGATCGGAACGACCGGCGCGGCGATGGTGCTGATCCGGCCGCTGCTCAGGGCAAACGCCAACCGCGAACACGTGTCGCACTCGGTTGTGTTTTTCATCTTCGTGGTGTGTAACACCGGCGGTTGCTTGCTGCCGATCGGCGATCCCCCGTTGTTTTTGGGTTATCTCCGCGGCGTGCCGTTTTTCTGGACGTTGCAGCTGACGCCACACTGGGCGTTCATGAATGGCATCATTCTGGCCACCTACTTCGCTTGGGATTCCTTCTATTTCCGTAAAGAAAAGCCGCAGGTTGACGCCCCAGCCGAGCCGTTTTCGATTCGCGGCAGTTTCAACTTCCTCTTGTTGATTGCCGTCATCGTCTGTGTCGCCGTGCTGGATCCCGCCAAGCCGGTCCCGTTTACCTCGTTTACGGCCCCGCTCTACTTGCGAGAAGGTTTAATGTTGGCCCTGGCCGGAGCTTCGATCGCCTTGACATCAAAGCCGATCCGCGAAGCCAATTCTTTCAACTATGCTGCGATTATCGAGGTCGCCGCTTTGTTCATCGGAATCTTCATCTGCATGCAGGCTCCGATTCAGATCCTGAATGTGCATGGTGCGGCGTTGGGAATTGACCAACCTTGGAAGTTCTACTGGTGTGCGGGGGCTCTCTCGAGCTTCCTCGATAATGCCCCGACCTACGTCGTGTTTTTTGAGACAGCGAAGACGGTCCCGGCGACCAGTCCGTTGCTCTCAGAAGCCATCCCAATCGGCGTTGTGGAGCTGGCTGCTATCAGTTTGGGGGCCGTGTTCATGGGCTCGATGACTTACATTGGTAACGGGCCCAATTTGATGGTCAAGGCCATCGCCGAATCGGCCAACGTGAAGATGCCGAGTTTCTTCGGATACATGCTTTATAGCTGTTCCGTCGTCTTGCCGGCTTCGATCTTGTTGACGTTGATTTTCTTCCGCTAAGAGTTCTTTTTGGCGAGCGTCCGGCTTATACCGGACGCTCGCCTACGAAGAACATTGAACATTACTTCCCCGACGTCGGCTTGATAGCCGAGGCCTTCAGCCAGCAGTACACCGAATCGCCGATTTGCTGATATCCGCTGGCGTTGGGATGGACTCCGTTGTTGAGTCGTGTGATCTTTTCGGTCGAGCGGGAATTCGCCACGACTAATCCCCCCGGATAGTTGTGATCACAGTCGAGATTGACGTGCGTCGGTATCAGATCGATATTTTCCATCTCGCGTTTACCGTAGCGCTCGAGCATTTTTTCTACAAGTCGATGCTGGTTCCGCTTGTATTGCCAGCGCGTCTGGCCGTTTGTGTAGTTTGATCCAAACGCATCTTGAGTTCCCGCGGGCGGCACCGGCAGCATGACGCCAATCCGTGTCGACGGGCTGCTCGTGCGGATCATTTCGTCCACTTGTTCATAATGCGTCAGCATCTGGTTGATGCCGGCTTCAATCGTGTCGTCCTGATATGAGAAGATGTCGTTGGGGCCCAGAAATATGGTCACTCGGTCGGGAAACTGCCCTTCGTTGACGTCCGCACAATAACGCTTGAAATCGAGCTTGGGCGTGCCGGTGGGCTGCGGGTACAAGAACGGGCTGCCCCGCTTGGTGTAATCCCCGGTTCGGGCCGTTTCAGTGAAGTGCGTCGCAAAGCGGAGTGCGGTCCAGCCGCCATATCCTTCATGCCGGACCAGACCGGGCGCGGCTCCCGGCCAGTGTGAACCGATGAGCTTCAGCTTGGGATTTCCGGGATTCAGGCAGGAATCCAAGATGCTTTGGGGATACACCGACGCATGCGTCAGGCTGTCACCAATACACAGCAATGAAAGGGGCTGGTCCGCTCCGGCATTGGCGGCCACAACCCGCACAATCGTTGCCGCAGTCGCGACGATCGCGTTTTGTTGATCGCGCACCGTCAGCTTCAGCGAATGCTCTCCGACGTCTTTATCCGCAGGCAAGTAAGTCCAACGCTCGGCCTGCTGCTGGCCGCGGGGGGCATCGACGTCGAAGACGTAGTTTTTGGGGTTCACCATCAGGCAGACGTTGTCGAAATAGAGGTTCGATTCGATGCCCGGTACGGCGTAAATCACCGGCGGCAGGATCAACCGGATGCCCGACGGAGCCGAGGCTGCTACCGGAGCTGGCTTAGGAGCGTCCTCGGCAGAGACATTGCTGAGGAATTCGCCCGACGCGACCACAAACAGGAGGCTTAACCAGACAGATCGAGATCGCATGTCGGCTCCTTTCATCGCCCGACTCGCTGAGTCGGGTACGTTTTGTTGAGGATTCCCGACTCGGAGAGTCAGGCTACGTGACACTTTACTTGAATACGAATCATCAGCCTATCGTCCGCGAAAATCAGTGCTAAAATATGAAGGCAGTGCAGGTTAGGGTTGTCAATGATGCGACGTTCTGTGAGTCGCTCGGTGCTGCCCGAGATCCAGCGTCTGGAAATCTGGTCATGATGCGTTCGATTTGGTGTTTGATTCTGATCGGTCTGTTTTCCGCGGCCCCCGCGGTCGCGCAGCAGGCGCCCGCCGCTACGCCGCCTGCCC
>JAQGHS010000256.1 GCA_028291605.1 Planctomycetaceae bacterium
TTCCGATCTTTCCGCCGCCACCGCCACCCCCACCACCGCCACCGTTGATCAAGCGAGTCCAATGCCAGATCTTATCGGTGTACTGGACCGAAAAAGCACTCATGTTGCTGAGCAATCCGGCCCCCATCAGTCCGACATAGAGCCACGGGCCAGACCGAACATAGCGCAGGACCAGATCGAGACACGGGCCGGTCAGGCACAGGCTGGCAATGGACCCCAGGCCATCTTTGCCTTGCCCCATGCTCCGGCAGATTACTGTCGTTACCACAGCACCAATTCCCATGACCGTTCCGGCTCCCAGTCGTGGAACCATGGCCAGGCCGAAAGCCATCCCGAAGACCGCTCGCAAGATGGCGTGACCGGGGATCTGTAACTTGAATTCGGGCAAGAGGACCGACAGAGCCGATAGCGCTCCGCAACCCAACAGAAAGACCACTTCAGTCCCGCGCAGACCATGTGCCCCCGGCTGCCACAGGGCATTGCGGAGCATGGTCAGTCGGCTAAAGTCATCTAATCCAGGATGTACCTGCAGAGCACGTGTCTTCATTGTGCATGGCCCCCTAGTCATTGATCGCTCCGCGATCGAAATGCGATCGTAGTAGCGAGGTTGTATTAGCTTCAGACGCACTATTCTCCGACAACGCCGCAAATTAAATCGGCTGGTGAGCGGTACGGCGCTAGCCGCCGGTTCTGCCTCGGAAACCGCAACACAGAACCGGTGGCTAGCGCCATTCCGCTTACAGACTCAATCTGTTTGGTTACTCCACGTCGCTACTGCGAACGCGTTTCGATCGCGGAGCGATCAACGACTTTCAAGGCTCATATCCCAGGTTGGGAGACAACCAGCGTTCGACTTCGTGAAGCGGCCAGCCCTTGCGTTGGGTGTACGCTTCAATCTGGTCTTTCATCATCAAGTCGACACTGAAATAGCGCGCCGCGGGATGGGCAAAGTACAATCCCGATACGGCTGCCGCCGGGTACATCGCGAAGTTTTCGGTCAGTTGCAGGCTGGTGTTTTCTTCCGCATGCAACAGATCAAATAGCGTACGCTTCTCGGTGTGATCTGGACAGGCTGGATAGCCGGCCGCCGGTCGGATGCCGCGATATTTCTCGGCAATCATATCGTCGTTCGACAGCCCTTCCTCAATACCATAGCCCCACTCATCGCGGACCCGTTTGTGCAGCGCCTCGGCGAACGCTTCGGCCATGCGGTCGGCGAGCGACTGGGCAAGGTTCAACTGGTAGTCATCGTTCTCGCGTTTGAAATGGGCGACGATGTCCTCCATGCCGACGCCGGTCGTCACGGCAAACGCCCCGATGTAATCCATCCGGCCCGATTCGGCCGGCGCGATGTATTCTGCCAGCGATCGAAAGGCCGACTGGCCCACTCGTTCCCATTGCTGTCGCAGGAAGTGAAATTTGGCGATGATGGTCCGCTTGTCGTAAGGCAGGTGGGCACTCTCCGGGGAATAGACTTCCACATCGTCCCCTACAGAATTCGCCGGCCACAGACCATAGACCCCCCGCGCCCGCAACCATTTTTTCTGGATGATCTCCTGCAGTAATTCCTGGGCTTCGTCGAACAGTTTTTTAGCCACTTCACCGCAGTTCGGATCCTGGAAAATTGCGGGGTATTTCCCCTTCAATTCCCACGACATGAAGAACGGCGACCAGTCGATGAAGGGCACCAGTTTTTCCAGCGGGTAGTCATCGAGAACCTGCACTCCCAACTTGGCCGGCACATCGATCCGCACATCTTGCCAGTCAGTATGAAACCGTCGCTGGAAGGCTTGAGCATACGGCACCAGTTTTTGAGCCTGACGCTGCGAGAACCGTTGTCGATCACGTTCCTGCTGGCGGCGGTTTTCGGTGTCGAAGGCCGCGACGCGGGTGGGATCAATCAACTGATTGACGACGGGCACGCTCTTGGATGCATCGAGAACATGCACGGTCGAACCGTGGTACTGTTGAGCAATCTTCACCGCCGTATGCTTGGCGGATGTCGTCGCTCCACCGATCAACAGCGGGATCTCGAACTTTTGCCGCTCCATCTCACGCGCGACATAGACCATCTCATCCAATGAGGGCGTAATTAAACCGCTCAGGCCGATGACATCTGCCTTCTCATTCCGTGCCGTCTCGAGGATCTTTTCACAGGAAACCATGACCCCCAGATCGATGATCTCGTAGTTGTTACAGGCGAGCACCACGCCGACGATGTTCTTGCCGATGTCATGCACGTCCCCCTTGACGGTGGCCAGGACGATCTTGCCGCGGGCCTGCTGGACCTGTCCCGTGCGGACTTTCTCCGCTTCCATAAAGGGGAGCAGATAGGCGACCGACTTCTTCATGACGCGGGCGCTCTTCACGACTTGCGGCAGGAACATTTTTCCCGCCCCAAACAAATCGCCGACGACGTCCATACCGGCCATCAACGGACCTTGAATGACATCCAGCGGAGCCGGATATTTCAGCCGGGCTTCTTCAGTATCTTCAACAATGAAGTCGGTAATGCCCTTCACGAGAGCGTGCGACAACCGGCTTTCCACCGATCCCAGCCGCCATTCTTCCACGGCATCCGGACTCGACTTGTCGGCCTTCGCCTTGATCGTTTCGGAATACGTAATCAGTCGTTCGGTGGCGTCCGGACGGCGATTCATCACGACGTCTTCAACGTACTCCAGCAACTGCTTGTCGATCTCGTCGTAGACGGCCAACTGGCCGGCATTGACGATGCCCATGTCGAGGCCCGCCCGTATCGCGTGGTACAGGAACACGGCATTGATCGCCTCTCGGACGACTTCGTTACCGCGGAACGAAAAGCTGACGTTGCTCACGCCACCCGAGGTCTTCGCACCCGGACAGACCTGCTTGATCTTCGTCACGGCTTCGAAGAACTCGACCGCATAGTTCGAGTGCTCATCCATCCCCGTACCAATGGTCAGGATGTTCGCATCGAAGATGACGTCTTCGGGCGGGAAACCCACGACTTCTGTCAAGAGCTTGAAGGCGCGCAGGCAGATCGAGACCTTATGGTCTGCGATCACGGCCTGGCCTTCCTCATCGAATGCCATCACGATCACGGCGGCGCCGTACTTGCGGATCAAGCGTGCCTGGGCGAGGAAATTCTCTTCGCCCTCTTTCAGGCTGATGGAGTTGACGACCCCCTTGCCATCGAGACATTTCAACCCGGCTTCAATCACGCTGAACTTCGAGCTGTCGACCATCACCGGGACGCGGTTCACATCCGGTTCGTCTTCAATGAGGTTCAAGAATCGCGTCATGGCCTGCTCGCTGTCGAGCAAGCCTTCGTCCATGTTGACGTCGATCATGTTCGCGCCGTTTTCGACCTGTTGGCGCGCGATGGCGAGTGCTTCGTCGAAGTTGTCCTCCTTGATGAGCCGGGCGAACTTGCGTGATCCGGTCACATTGGTCCGTTCACCGACCAGCATGAAGTTGGACTCGGGGCGCAGTTCGAACCGTTCTTTTCCGCAGAACGCCGACCATTGCGGAACATCTGGCGAGACGCGCGGAGGCACGCCGTCCACCGCTGCCGCAATCTGCAGGATAAACTCTGGATCCGTACCGCAGCAACCGCCGACGATATTCAGCCAGCCGTTGAGCGCAAACTCTCGCAGTTGGCCAGCGACCTCTTCCGCCGTGGAATCGAAGCCACCCATTCCGTCGGGCATCCCCGCGTTGGGATAACAGCTAATCAGCCGCGGAGCGAGATTGGAGAGGGTCTCGATATAGGACCGCATCTGCTTCGGACCCAGACCGCAGTTCAGGCCGATCGTCAACATCGGGAAGTGCGCCACGGAGGTCCAGAACGCCTCGGCCGACTGCCCCGTCAGCGTGCGTCCGCCGGTGAAGATCGTCCCCGACACCATGACCGGCAGACGAACTCCGCGTTCGGCAAACACGTCTTCGATCGCGAACAGGCAGGCCTTCATATTCAGCGTGTCGAAGGACGTTTCGGGCAACAGCAGGTCCACACCGCCATCGATCAGGCCGCGAATCTGCATGGCGTACGATTCGACCATCTGATTGTACGTGACCGGCCGAAATCCCGGTTTGTCGGCATTGAAGCCGAGCATTTTCTTGGTCGGACCGATACTGCCCGCGACAAACCGCGGTTTGCGGGGATCGAGTTTTGTAAACTTGTCCGCCGCTTCACGGGCCAGCCGCGACGCGGTGACATTGATCTCATACGTCAGATCATCAATCAGAAATTCTTCCAGAGAGATGATATTGGCGTTGAAGGTATTGGTCTCAATGATGTCAGCGCCGGCCGCGAGGTATTTTTCATGAATCTCGAGAATCATCCACGGCTGCGTCAGCACCAGGACATCACCGGCGTTCTTCAAGAAGATCGGATGATTTTTGAACCGCTCGGCGCGATACAGCTCTTCAGTCGGCTCATACCGCTGAATCATGGTCCCCATCGCCCCGTCCAGGACGAGAATACGCTGAGTGAGAAGTTCGTGTAGACGGTCTGAAGAGGCAGCAGGCATGGGGCAAATTGGCTTATCGAAAGGACAAAAGGGCGGGAGTAGAATTTAGAGGAGGGAAGAGTTTTGAGCCACGGAATGACACGGATGAAACACGGATTGGGATAAGGAGTGATTGAGGTTCTATCGTTGGTGAGGGAGGAAGTGACGTTTCAATCAAGCACGGTGAAAATAAGAATTCGCCCCGGTGAGCCGGGCGGCGTAAGCCCCCGGATTCTTCATCCGTGGCCGACGCTGCCAGCGTCGGCGATCAGACGCTAGCAGCGTCTGTCACGGACCCGGGGCTTACCTAGCCCCCTCTGTTCTATCAATTAAAAAAACCTTGCACCGGGGCACTTAAGCCTGGAAGTTCGGGATGTCCATCCAGCGTTTCGTGTGCCCTCAACATCAACGGTGCCGTATTAGGGCGATAAATGGTCAGCGTCTGAAAATCAGGGTCCAGAATCCAAACCACAGGAACCCCACATTCCAAATACAGGTTGATCTTCTCAACCACATCTTTACGCACATCTCCTGGCGACAGAATTTTGACGGTCAGGACCGGAGGACCTTCGTACCATTTCTGTTTCGCTGGGGTCTGGGCTAATGCTTCCTCGGAATAGTACGTCACGTCGATTCCCACGAAGGTCTCCGGCTTTCGACATAACCTCACCCGGACGTTCGATGCTGCAAACTCTCCCTGATTTCCATTTAGACGGCCCCAAGTTCCCAAGATCTCACAGACGGCGGCCAATGCCTTAGCATTCAGACGCGTTCGTCGCGTGTGAGGATAAACCCGAAGTTCACCTCTAATGAGATCTCGATCCCATACATCCTCGGGCAACGCGAAGATTTGCTCTGTCGTCATTGGCAAGGCTGTGGCAGTCATCGTTGATTCCGTAAATTCCTGTCTTCGATCGGGTGCCATTGGCACTTGGCTGAAGAGTGTAGCCCTCACGCTCCGCGTGAGGAATTGCCGCATGTCTGGCGACTTGATTTGCAGGCTAACCGTGTCCTTCTTTCAAGGTCGACTGGCTTCCGGCTATCTTCACGCGGAGCGTGAAGGCTACTTTCCTAAGCCGTCGGCGCATAATCCAGCGCATTCAAGATCATCTCGCAGGCGTGCGATTTGTTGAGCGCGTAAAAGTGAATACCGGGAACTCCTTGCTCAATTAACTGGCGACATTGCTCGATTGCAAAATCAACGCCGATTTCGAGTTGGGCCTGTTTGTCGTCCTGCACGGCTTCCAATTTTTGGGCGAGGTCTTGTGGGAAGTCGGTTTTGCACATGGCCGTAATGCGTTTGATGCGGGCGAACTCGGTGATCGGCATGATCCCCGGCACCAGTGGCACGTTGATTCCCAATCGCCGACATTCGTCGCGGAAGCGATAGTAATGCTCGTTAACATAAAACAGTTGTGTGAAGACCGCGTCGGCTCCGGCATCGACCTTGCGCTTCAAATTGAGCATGTCGGTGGCCAGATCACACGCACCCGGATGCTTCTCGGGATAGCCCGCCACGCCGACTCCCAGTTCGGGAAATTCCGCGCGGATCAACGCAACCAGTTCGTTGGCATTTTTGAGGCCCCCCTCGACATGGACGAATTGCTCTTGCCCCTGCGGCGGATCACCGCGCAGAGCCATGATGTTCTTGACACCCTGCTGCCCGGCGTATGTCAGCCATTCGCGAAGATCTGCCTGGGTCGCACCAACGCACGTAAAGTGAGCTGTGGCCGCGATTTCGTACCGGCGTTGAATCTCAGTACAAAGTTCGACCGTCCGCGTCCGCGTGCTGCCCCCTGCCCCATAGGTGCAAGAGATAAACGATGGCTGATATTTCGCCAGGCGGTCCAGATTCTCGAACAGCGACGCATCGCCATCGGTCGTCTTGGGGGGGAAGATTTCGATGCTCAGACCGAAAGTGCCCGGGCGGTAGATTTCAGAAATACGCATAGACGTCTCATGGCCGATCTGGTCGCAGTTCACAAAACCGTAGTATATGTGCGATTTGCTGGTGAAACCAGTCGCAACTGCGGCCGGGAAATGTTACTTGGACCAGCCCCTCTGCGGATTCCAGGTGAGCCCCGTGGCGTAAGCCCGGGGATTCTTTGTTCGGACGCTCAATGATAAAGAATCCCTGGGCTTACGCCACGGGGCTCACTTGGAATCGTTGTTGCTACTCCCCGGGTTCCGACCCTGCAATCTTGTTCAACGCACTGATATACGCCAACGCTGTCGCCTCCAGCGTATCGGTACTGACCCCCAGCCCGTGAAAAGTCTGCTGGCTGTGCGTCAACGTGACGTGAACCTCTGCTTGGGCGTCTTCGCCGGTCGAAATGCTGCGGACCTGGTAATCCTGCTGAGACGCCTGCACTCCGGTCAGTTCGCACAACACCTTGAACAACGCATCAATGGGACCATCGCCGGTCGAAATCCCAATCCGGGGCGTTTGCTTGCCAAACTGAAGTTCGACGGTGGCCGTGGCAATCGTCCGGGTTCCGCCCGAGGCCTGGAACCGCACCAGCTTCCACAAATCGGTCCGCTCGGTGGCGCGATGTTCGATCAGAGCCACAATATCCGCGTCATAGACGTTCTTCTTCTTATCGCACAGGACAATGAAATCCGTGAACAACTGTTCGAAGGCCGCGTCATCCAACTGATAATGCAACGAGTTAATCCGGTCGCGGAACGCATGCCGGCCGCTGTGCTTGCCCAGGACGAGATTCGTCCCCGTGAAGCCGACATCCTGCGGACGCATGATTTCATAGGTCGAGCGGTCTTGCAGCATCCCATGCTGGTGAATTCCGGCTTCGTGAGCAAACGCATTCTGCCCGACAATCGCCTTGTTCCGCTGCACCTGCATGCCGGTGATTTTCGACACCAGTTTGCTGGTCGGAAAGAGCTTTGTCGTGTTGATTTTGGTATCGCAGCCGTAGTAGTCAAACCGCGTCTTGAGCGCCATAACGACTTCTTCGAGCGCCGCATTTCCCGCCCGTTCGCCCAGACCGTTGATCGTGCATTCGACTTGGCGAGCACCGGCTTCAACAGCCGCGAGACTGTTGGCCACAGCGAGGCCCAAGTCATTATGGCAATGCGTGCTGATGACCGCCTGTTTGATGTTCGGCACGTTCTTGATCAGCGTGTCGATGACCTTGAAGTAATGGGCAGGAGTCGCATATCCGACGGTATCCGGGATGTTGACCGTGGTTGCACCGGCGGTGATGGCCTTCTCGACAACTTCGCACAGAAAATCGAGCTCCGTACGAGCGGCGTCCTCGGGCGAGAACTCGATATTGTCGCAGAGGGCCTTGGCTCGCTGTACCGATTCGATGGTCTTGGCGATGATTTCCGGCTTTTCCATCTTCAGCTTGAATTGCCGGTGGATGGAACTGGTGGCGAGGAAGATGTGAATGCGTTTCTGCTGTGCGTCCTGCAACGCGGCGGCGGCTCGATCGATATCGTCCTCGCGACAGCGGGCGAGGGCACAAATCACGGCCTGATCGCCATATTTCCGAGCGATCGCCTGCACGGCTTCGAAATCGCCAGGTGACGCAATGGGGAAGCCGGCTTCGATGATGTCGACGCCCAACTCGACCAGGGCCTCGGCGACTTGCAGCTTTTCCTTGGTGTTCATGCTGCAACCGGGGGATTGTTCTCCGTCCCGTAAAGTCGTGTCGAAGATGACGATATGTTTGTCCGACATCGCTGCCAACTCCAGATTAAAGCTACGGATGTGAGATCTGTTTGATCACACTAACATGCCATAAAAAACAAAAAAACCCTGAGACCATTTGGCCTCAGGGTTGGGATTGTAGCGGGAATTCTTCAACATCCTCGCTGCGCGCACCTAAGACCGGCCCACTTGTCGTGGTAGCAGTAGGTTCAGGGCTAGCATCATTCGCGGCACAGTTGAGATTTCCTCTGTATGTTCGTCTTACATTGACAGTCTACGGCGAAAGACACACCTCGTCAACCGGTGGTTCACGCGAACTGAGTTGCTGTCGTTCGGGCAACTTGGCGACGGCATGAGGATCTCCTGCCCAAAAAATGTGCACCAGTGATCGATTTGGACTTGCGAAGATGTTTAGTCTTAAGAACAATTAATTTCTGCAAAAACGACGAGGTCCGATGAGGCGCGAACGGGGTTGAATTGGCGGATTCCAATTGAAGCTCTCACCCAGCGCCAACTCATCGGTTGTCAGTGTGATCGGATAGACTCACGATAAAATATGCCGCAATGTCTTGGCATTGCAATTGCTTGTCTTGAAATCTGAGCGACGCCGCTCGGTTACAAATCACGATCTTTCTTAAATGCGATTCAGCGGGGTCGTCTGGACTCTGCGCTGTTTTCTGCTAAGCGAAATACTCCTGTTGGTCTTTCACGTCACGGAGCAAGCGACCCAAATCTGATTTGGTCTGGTCGAATGTGTCGTGACTCGTTTGCCTGAACCAATTGCTGCCCCATGAACTGGAGGCTCGGCCGAGGGTCCTGACGCGTTGTATTTCTTCAATCCAGCCCTCGTGCTGGTCAAACGTGTTTTCGCGGTCCTAATTTCTTTTTCGTTAAAGGGGAACCCATGCGTGCAACGAAACGGCGGCCGGGATTTACTCTGATCGAACTCTTGGTGGTGATTGCCATCATCGCAGTTCTGATCGCACTACTCTTGCCTGCAGTGCAACAGGCGCGCGAAGCCGCGCGGCGCAGTCAGTGTAAGAACAATCTGAAGCAAATAGGGTTGGCACTGCATAACTATCATGACACGTTTACGATTCTTCCTCCGGGCGGCAACTATCCGGGTTATGGGTCGTTTTTCGTCGCGATATTGCCCTACATGGATCAGGCCGCTGCATTCAATCAATTCGACTTCACTTCGGATTTTGACACCCGCTCTGGAACTGGCAGAACCTTTACCGCGACGCAGGCTGCAATTTATTCCAAGCTGATCGTGCCGGGGTTAAACTGCCCCTCCAGCGAACTGAAGCCGTTCCAGGTCGACACCGGTTGTGCTGTGGCGGTTCAGCGACCTAATTATGTCGGAGTGGCCGGCGCCATCCTCGACCCGGTCCTCGGTTCGGCCTACACCGCGACGAACACGGGTTACAGCTACACCAACATTCAGGCATCAAGTATTGGAATGCTAGCCATCAATGGGGGCACCCGAATTCGCGACGTCGTGGACGGGCTATCGAATACCGTCATGGTTGGTGAACAAGGTCGACCATTGGTCACCGGCGTCGACAATCGCTCCTGCATGTGGTGTGGCGGTGCTTGGGAAGGCTGCTATGTCGGCGGGGGCGGCGCTGGCGGCAATCAATTCTGCCAAAATCTGGCCAGCGTTCTGTATCCCATCAATAACATGGCTTCTGGATTAACGGTCGCTAATACGCCCTACATGTTCAATAATCCGTTCCATTCACGGCACGTCGGTGGAGCACAATTCCTGCGGGGTGATGGAACCGTCGTCTTCGTTTCGGAAAATATCAGCTTCACTACTTTGTTGCGGCTGGCCGCCATGGCTGATAACCAGGTGATCGGCGAATATTAACCTGATCCTGTTCACTCGCAGAGAAGTCCGGCTGTCCAACGAGTCGGACTTCCCTATTTTGCTGCGCGGGACGGAATGGCTGCCGCTGTCAACTCCCGGCAGTTCAGTCCAGATGTTTCAACTCATGACCGATTTGTTTTCCACCTTCTGCAGGATTACGCTCGTGAAATCTCATCGTCTTGTTGGCCCGTCGGGCATGTGTGCGCTGATTGTCTTTGCCATCGCTCTGACCGGTTGCGGCGGTTCCAAACCGACGAGTGGCGTGAAGGGAAAAGTCACGTATAAGGGTGAGGCGGTCGCCGACGCGACAGTCCAGATTCAGTCGCCAGCCACGGGCACGGCCGGTACCGCCAAGACCAATGCTGCGGGTGCCTACACGATCGAAACTCCCGTCCCCCCAGGCAAATATGTCGTGACGGTCGCTCCCTTTGAGGTTCCACCTCCAGCACCCGCGCCACCCAATTACAAACCCGCCGACAACCCAAAGATTCCCAAGAAATACCGGATCCCTACGACCAGTGGACTGACTTTCGAAGCCAAAGCCGGGGCCAACGAGTTCAATATTCCGATGGTGGATTAGGTAGACGTACGGGATGTTAGGGAGTCGGGTAACGTCACGCATATGTGTCCGTGATGGAACCGCGTTCCACAATGAGTTTGCTCTACGTACCAACGGCGTGAGCTAGGCCTGAAGGGCGACGCCGTGAAGCATTTTTGCCAGCGTTTTTCGAAGATGATCGAAGAAGTTCGATGCATCTTGTGATTCGACTTGATGGGAGGGCGAGGCTCCTGCCGAGCCGCAGGCGTTTGTCGGCCCTCGCTAGACTATGCGGCTCGGCGGGAGCCTCGCCCTCCCGTGAGGTCGAAAATATCCTTCAGGGCTTAGCCCGTTTGGATCAATCCAAACCCAGGGCGATGCCCTGGGCTGGCCTAGCGCGCACCTTTGGCGCTGAAGAGTCACCGGGTCAACCTCCTCGAACTGAAGCGACGATTATTTCCCTCCGAAATCCCAGGATCTCTTATCATTGGTCGGTCCGCAGACTATTGTCGCTGTACGGCCGCGCCGCAGTTGCCGCCAGGTTTTGCGTCCAGCCTGCTTCCTACCGGTTGCTCGTGAATTCGTCCCTTTGA
>JAQGHS010000273.1 GCA_028291605.1 Planctomycetaceae bacterium
CACTCCGTGCTGGCCGCCGCCCCGGACCCCAAACAACAACCCGCACTCCTTTTTACCAACCGCCCCAAATAAACCGGTCCTGTTTTGCTAACTACAAAGAATTCCTGTTTTGAAAACTACGCGACACACTTCGTTTAAAGGCTTGATTTGCGCTCCTGAGGAGGCATCCTTGCGAGCGAGAGCAGTCAGAAACCACTCAAGCGTTTGTGCGCTCGGCAAATGAAACGGAAGTGCTTTAAGGTCGTTGAAATACCGCCGGATCAAGGCGCAATAGCCGGGCGCAGTCGCGAGCGCAACCTGTTTCCGCCCAATCGCGTCGTCGGTAGCGAGTCAGCCATTTTAAAATACCACCGCCGGTCGTTGAGCTCACGTTAGGCGTTGCTACGCACACATGAATCTGAACCCGAAAGAGCCTCCCGAGTTCGGCGAGATAGAGTTCACGCTTCCCGTTGCTCCTGTTTCGAAGCAGGCGTCATCCGCAGCCAAACAGAGGCTCGTTGCTGAGGTTCGCAGTATAACCAAGCCGCTTGAATACCTTCTGGACGGTGAGGTTCAGTGGCATATTCATGAGCGCCTACGCTGGGAGACCGACGCCTCACCGGATGTGGACAACATCCTCAAGCCACTTTTGGACGGTCTTTGTGGCCACGATGGCATCCTGATTGATGACTGCCAGGTTCGGTCCGTCACCGCTTCGTGGATAGGGTGGACGCGCGACGACCAGCAACTCGATATTCGCATTCGCCTCATTCCGGGTGACTACCTCCCCAAAGCTGGACTGTCCTTCGTCCGCCTCAAGGATGCACTCTGTTTTCCCGTTCCATTCGAGGTTCGCGAGAAGGGATTGCAGATTTGGCTCGACGCAATCGAAGGGGCAATTCAAGTTCGCGAGAAGATTGCTGGAATCACCAAGAACTACTATCCCGCGCGTTATGTGTTGCCGCATGGCCTGATTCATCGCAGCCGCGTCAAGGACTTTCCAGTTTACGACCTTGCCGAGCTACGGAAGCTCAAATGAACGAAGCCGCAACGCTTAACAAGTCCCCAGACCGCATCGCCGCTGTCGCGGTTCGCGTCGCCGTTCGGCGGTGGTTCGGCTTTCTACGGGAGGCCACATGACACACACACGAGCAGTCACACTTCTATTGATTTCGGCGTTTGCCATTTTTCTTGCCGGCTGCGTTGCATGTGAGTTGCGTGTTACGAATCACACTGGCGGTTCGCTACAGTTTTATACTGGGCACACCAAGAAGGCGGTTGAGATTCCCGCTGGAGCAACGCGCACCATTCCACACGCGGCTGGCAGAGTCATCATCATCACCCGGCAGGACGAGGTTTGGGAATATGATGCTGTTGCCGTTCCAGATTTCATGGCGGACACGTCCAAGGGGTTCAAGCGGCTGACCCTCCCGTTGACTGTCGAGCCGAGTGGAGTCGTGACGCTGCCGTCAGGCAGGAAGATCGAGCCGTCACAGAAAATGAGACCAAAACAATGACAACCATGTGGCCTGAGTCGCCGGATCCTGCCGCCGTTGGCGCTGTCAGTTCCGCTGTCGCGCTTCACGCCGCCAGTCGGCGGGTTCAACTTCTTACGTTCGGCCACCCTACGGACCTCGCGTGAATGACGATTATCCAGATAAAGACCTCCCGTGGAATTTCTATTTCAACGGCGAGGTCATGCCCAAGTGGGGCGCGTGCTGGGGTATGGCACGGGTTGCGAGCTTCCTTCAGCCAGGGCGCAATGCTGACCAGGATGTCGGACACCGGGACATTTACATCACCTATTGCCAGATTGATCACGTTGGCAGCGTCGAGAGCGCAGATCCCGATGTTTTCATCTACGCCGTTCAGGAGGTGCTTCACATTTTTCTCAGCCAGCGCGAATCCATTCTGGCCACCTTGGGCGAGCAATCTCCCGACGTTTATTCCGGTCTGGTTGAGGCAGCATTGCGGATGCGGGAGCTTGCAGTCGAGCGGCGCTGCGCCTTCTGGACTTCCGGGTATGAGGCGGATCGGGTGCGGCTGGTGGAGGTCATGCGGCGCTGCCAGTTGCCCTCTGATTCACCAGAGTTCACGCTGCCGCCGCACGTTCAGCGACTGCGACGCAGGTTACAGGCTGCGCGCGAGGAGCAGGTTCGGCGACTGCACCAGTTGGCGCAGTCGGGGCAATTCGACAAAGACTTGAGGAAAAGATTGCATGAGATACGAGCGGATTAACCACGCACCACAACGAACCCGGCCATCGCGCTCCGCTTGCCATCGTGGCCCCTCGCACCATGGTTCCCGCAGTCTTAATTTCGGATTGGGAATGAATTTCTCCATGGTCGCGCTTGCCCGATTCAATAGCACGCCCAAGACGGGTAAAGTAATGCGGCTGGACAAGGCTAAAGTAACGGTTTAGGGTCAAAGCCATGAACCGGGATAAGCGACAATTTTGTCGCTTAATATAAATGTTGGGCAAAGCAGGGATGAAGTTCCTACCCTTTCTGGGAAAGCGGCTCAAGGACGACGATGTCGTTGATGTCCTCGAGTGCGCGGAGATGGAAGTCGTTTACGATTTCGATCGCTCGCACGAGAATATCCCTGACAAGTATTGGGCTGCATCGAAGAAAGAGGGGTTCCAATTCGGGTTCGACGCCGATCAGATCCTCGGCGTGATTTTTCTCTACGTCGCGCCGATTGACGGTTTTACCTCGGTCACACGCAGCGATTGTGATGTTTCGCTTTTTGCCACCACTGACGAAGCAGAGGCATACGGTGCCGAGCAGAAGTTGCGCACCACGAAAGGAAAGACCGATTTCCTCGGTGCTCGGCGCGAGTGGGTGCGGCTCGAATTTGAGAAGCATTCCGTTCACTATGAGTTCCGTGGTGGCAGCCTCACGCTGGTGACGGTCACGAAGAAAGAATGAAGGAGGAGCCCAGCAAGTGCGCTGCAACCGGCGCTATGCGATTCAGTTTATGAGTCACTGGTTGTACAACCTCATCGGCTTAGGCGACTGGGGAATTGGTGGCAATCCTCTCACCACCAACGAGGCGAAGGCGCTTGCGGTTGGCAAATCCAAAGGCTGACGCCGGTAACGCGCTCCTGATTGTTTGGAAAACGGCTCACGAACTCGCGCTCGTATAACGCCGCAACGATTGCCGCCAGCCCCATTCCGAGAGGGCCATGCAGGCCCCGCTCATGCCGACCAGCAGCAACATCGGGCCGAGTGAACTTAACTTGTCGGCCAGCAGGCGGGCCGGAACGTTCGAGACCAGCAGCATCGGGATGGCGAACGTGAACACCGCCTTGAACAAACCGTGAAACGCCTCGTCGGGCATGCGGGCGATGTTGAACAGATTGTAATAGCCCCAGACGATTCCCTGCGCGCGAACCGTCCAGAAGCTAATGCTCGCGAGGAGGAACATCAGCGAGTAGTGAATCAAAATTCCGGCCACCGAAAGCAGCAGAAAACCGGTGATCTGGAGGAAGGTCGGCGTGATATGGAGCTTGGCGAGGGCGAAAGCCATGACTGCTGCGGCGGAACCGGCATTGACGAAACCGCCCAAATCCACCTGA
>JAQGHS010000280.1 GCA_028291605.1 Planctomycetaceae bacterium
TCACTTAGAATGATCAGCGAAGTCTGGAGACTTCGACGGTGACAAGGCTCGGTAATCGGAAAGAATCACACACATGCCCACTCCCGAAGGTCATCCTGTCGCGCTGGTTACCGGCATCACAGGGCAGGATGGATCCTATCTGACCGAATTTCTGCTGCAGAAGGGCTATCATGTCCATGGGATCGTGCGCCGGGCCAGCAGCTTCAATACGGGACGGATCGATCACCTGTATCAGGACCCGCATGTCTCCGGCAAGCGGATGGAGCTGCATTACGGCGACCTGACCGACGCCACGCGACTGGGTGAATTGATCGAGCGTATTCAACCGGACGAACTCTACAATCTGGCGGCGCAGAGTCACGTCAAGGTCTCGTTCGACATGCCGCTCTACACGGCAGATGTCGTGGCAGTGGGAGCTTTGCGGTTGCTGGAAGCGGTGCGGGATGCCCAGCAACGTATCGGCCGCAAAATCAAGTTTTATCAGGCGTCATCGAGCGAAATGTACGGGATGGTGCAGGAGACGCCCCAGACCGAAACGACGCCGTTTTATCCCCGCAGCCCGTACTCGTGTGCAAAGTTGTATGCCCACTGGCAGACCATCAACTACCGCGAAGCTTACGGCTTGTTCGCCTGCTGCGGCATCTTGTTCAATCACGAATCGCCGCGTCGGGGCGAAACATTCGTCACGCGTAAGATCACCCGTACCGCCACCCGCATCAAACTGGGCTTGGTCGATAAGCTCTACTTGGGAAACATTGATGCGCAACGCGACTGGGGCTACGCCGGAGATTACGTCGAAGCGATGTGGCTGATGATGCAGCAGGAAAAGCCCGATGACTTTGTGATCGCGACCAATGAAACGCATTCGGTCCGCGAGTTCCTCGACGAGGTCTTCGGACATCTCGGCTTGAAGTGGCAGGATCATGTGGCTATTGACCCCGCTTACTACCGTCCGGCGGAAGTCGACTTGCTGATCGGCGATTATTCGAAGGCCGAGCGGGAACTGGGTTGGAAGCCGAAGATCACCTTCCGCGAACTGGCCCGACTGATGACGGATGCCGATATGAAACTGGCGGAGCAGGAGCTAAAACTACGTGGTCCGACTTCGTAGCCACGCTCGCCAGAGCGTGGGTGAAGGTTGTTAAGTCGGAACACCCCACGGTCTGGCGACCGTGGCTACTACTGTGGAATGTCGCTGCATGTTTCGAGTCCATTGGTTTCTGCTGCGAACGTCTCTGGAAGAGCGGCTGATCTATCGCGGCGACTTTGCGTTTGCCACGTTTATCCGGTTCCTGCCGATCATCACCCAGATCTGCCTGTGGGGAGCCATCTTTGACATCGGGACCACCGACGGCACGCGCCGGCTGAATGGATATTCGTATCAGGAGATGGTGGCCTACTACCTGTTGACGATGGTCGGTCGGGCGTTTTCGAGTATGCCAGGGTTGGCACGAGATATCTCTAAGGAAATTCGCGACGGTTCGCTGAAACGCTATCTCACCCAACCGGTCGATCTGCAGACGTTTTATTTCTGGTCCCGAGTAGCACACAAGCTGGTCTACTACATGGTGGCGACGGGACCGTTCGCCCTGCTCTTCTGGCTGTGTGGTTCGTTCTTCACGCACCTGCCCACGGGGATTGAATGGGTCGCCTTAATCGTCTCTTTAATGCAGGCGTTTCTGATCGGATTTTTGCTGGACAGTTTGATTGGCCTCTGTGCCTTCTGGCTGCTGGAAGTCGGTTCGATCAGCTTTATCTTTATGATGCTCACTTATTTCCTGTCCGGACACATGCTGCCTCTCGACTGGCTACCGGGCATCCTGGGGCAAATTGTGAGCTACCTGCCGTTCCAGTACCTCGCCTATTTCCCCGCCGCCATCATTCTGGGGAAGTTTTCGCCAGCCGAACTGGCCTGGCACTTGACGGCAGCAACTGGATGGGTGTTGGCCTTGTGGCTGCTAAACCGCGCGGTCTATGCGTGGGGCTTGCGACGTTATGGGGCCTATGGCGGGTAAAATTACGCGCGGGGTCGGGTCTACGATTTTTCGAAGTTGGCGGATTGTGACTCACATTGTCAAACAACTCCCGTCCCGCCAATTTCCAAAAATCGTGGCCCCGACCCTGGAATTTGGAGGCGCAATCTATCGATAAAAAGGTGCAACAAAGTGATTGGCGCAGCAGAAAAATGCTGTTAGGCTAAATACATCATGATCAGAGTCTATGACGAAATCGTCGACTTCATCGCTGCTGGTGCGACTTCCGACGCGGTGTCGAAATTCCAGCCATCACAGCTCGCGAAGGACTATGTGGCCGAGTTGATTCAGAAGGAAAAAGTTGAAGGACTGACTCCAGAAGAATCCTCTGAGCTTGAGCATTTTATGGTGTTCGAGCATGTCATGCGTTTGGCCAAAGCGCGCGCCAAAATGTTCGGCTCGCAATGACGAGCTACGTGAGCGTTGACCTCAGACGTCTTGTCGAATCACGAGCACACCACGTGTGTGAGTACTGTTTGATTCACGAGGACGACACCTATTTCGGATGTCAGGTAGAGCATATCACTTCAGAAAAGCACGGTGGTCAAACCGAAGCTGCGAATCTGGCCTATGCCTGCGCCGTCTGTAATCGAGCAAAAGGAACAGATCTCGGTACGGTCCTTCGCTCCAATGAGCTAACACGATTTTACAATCCTCGAACTGATCGCTGGCTGGACCATTTCTCACTTTCAGGTGGGGTGATTCAGTTCAAATCGGCGATAGGCGAAGCGACGTCCAAGATTTTCCGCTTCAATCAAGCTGAACGTATCTTGGAGCGTGAGACGTTGCAGTTTATTGGGCGATATCCAACTGTCGAAGCGACCGAATTGCTCAGGAAAGACCTCCCCTGATGACGGTGAATCAGGGGTCGCAAAAAAAGGCCCGGCTGTGAAATCACAACCGGGCTCTGAGATCGACATCGAGTTACCAACTCAAACTACACTTCCTTATTGACGACGACGAAGCGTGAACCTGCCGGCGTCCGGACGAGGAGCAGAATTCCCTTCTCGATGGAAAGATCCTTCATCGCAGCGGTGAATTCGGCGACCGTCGTCACTACCTTGGTACCGACTTTTTCGATCACCATGCCGCTCTTCAGGCCGGCGGAGTCGGCTGGGCTGTCGGCCGCGACCTCGGCGATCAACACACCCTTAACTGCGCCCTTGTAGCCCAGTTGTTCGGTCAGCTGTGAATCCACTTCCTGGATTTCGACCCCCAGATCTTTGAACTGAGTCGGCTTGTGGACTTCAGATTCCTTGCCTGGCACCTTCTCGTGATCATCAATGCCAGCCGCAGTGAAGCTCTTCGGCATTTCGGCAACTGACACGGTCAAAGTTTGCTTCTTGCCGTCACGCAGGACTTCCAGCGGATAGCCCTTGCCCAGTTCGAGCTGCTCGACGATTCCCTGCAGATTGCGGGGATTCACAACCGGCTTGTTATTCAAAGTCAGAATCACGTCGCCGGTTTCGAGTTTGGCCTTCGCTGCGGGTGAGTCCGGGACAACCTGTCCTACGATCGCACCTTGGCCCATCTTGATT
>JAQGHS010000344.1 GCA_028291605.1 Planctomycetaceae bacterium
GTTAGAATCTCAGTTTTGTTTGCGCCAGGATCTTCCGCCGGAAACACGAAGCCGTCATAACCATTTGCCATGCAAATGATTGCGTAGCAATAAGGCCATCAAGGTATGATTCGCGTCCTCATCCGAGCACTCAATGTAAGCCTTATTTACGTTTTCGAAAGCCGCGACACATGACGATTGCGATGTTCACCCTTTTCGAAGCCTACACTCGCATGGACGACGTGATCTTCAAAGTGGCTCGGGGGAATGGGCAGTATGGAACTGATGCCCCCTGTAGCTGTGACCGAAGCTGGTTGCCACCTCAAAGTTCGCACATCCACTTCCCGAGACCGTGGGCCCAAGCTTGGCTTATCGTACATTTGAGAGACGAGGTGACGCGTCAATTCGTCCTGCTGGCGGTCATTGCCTTGGCAATGCTGTCGGCCGCAAGTTGGTTATCCCGTCGACGGATGGAGTGTCCCGCCATTGAAGGTGCTAGGGTTGAGACGGTGCATTCGCATGTTGCCAATCCCGATGCTGGGCGTCCCACGTCCTGGCTTGATACACCATTCTGGCAGGAAACAGTCGCTGGTCGGCTCGGTTAATCCATCTCTGCCACCAACCGTATGACCTCTGATGCCCAATCGTCTCGTTGATCCCTTGATTGATGAATGGGGCGAATGCTTCCGGCATTCCCGTGTTGGAGGCTGACGGATTAAAAACAACTCCTGGTCGCAGATCGGTATACCGTGCAAAATCAGGATCACCGGAACGGGTAAGGTCAGCCTCGGAATATAGAAGGAGAATCCTCGGAAGACGAACCATCATGCAGTTCGGCAATGTGCCTTCTGCATGATGTACGCGGGAATGAAACCCGGTCGTCAGGAAACTATTTACGCCTGGCATCAGAACGTATGTGCGAGTAATTGGACGGAAAACAAACGGATAAACAAATAGCTGGTTCCCGAATTGAGCAGGATCGGCTGCCGCCGCTTTGGCTCGGTCTCGGAAGAGTTCGTTTTGCGTTTGATTGACAGCAGTCGGAGCGACTCGGAGGTTGTGCAGGGCACATCGAAAAACAAGCGATGCGAGGAACCTCAGAGTTGAGAGATTGCCCCATTGATGAGTGGCCGTCATCGGGTCAGCAAATACGTCACGACTGAAATGATTTTCCCATTGGCTAAACACCACGTTGTCGCAGTTCGAGCACAGATAGGGCCCTGTGATCTGTTCATGATGGAATTCGCGTTCCCACGAGTACAGCAAGGCTCCACCAACTGAATTCGCTCGGCAATAGCGAATGACAAACTTGGGAACGACGTGGCTTCGTAAAATTGTCGTCGGCCCACCGCAATAGGAACACGGCATGTCGAGTCCTCACTTTCCCTTTCGCCTCAGGCGTCGTTTGGTGCTATTTCTAACGCGTTACTCCCCCTCAATCCAGAGCCCATTCTGTGCGACGAAGACGATCGCCCCGTTCGGGGTTTGAAGCCGGATCAACTCGTGTCGCTGTCGATCGGTGATCTGTGTTTCAATCACCTTTCCATTCTTGGTGGTAAGGCGCCAGGAGCCCAGATTACCTCGCAGCTTGTCCTCACGCTACCAGCATACCCGTTCAGGTTGACTACGACTGTGCGGCGGGACCAGCGTCACCGGCGAACATTTGCCGTACATCCGAAGTAACCGTAGTTTCGGCCGTTCCGGTAGTTGCTGAAATTGATGTCGTCCAGCAACAGAACGTTGGCCTGCTTTTCAAATTCGACTCCGGATCACGTTGTTCGGGCCTCCAGATCCCAGTGCAGACACTTCAAGTCTTGAACACCAAACGAGGGGAAAGAATTGGGCGATACGGGGCGCCGATCCCTGTGCACCACCGTCATTCAGGTCACTGCGAAATGATCACCGCCGGGCACCGGTCATCGCGGTGGAAGCGGCAGGAACCAGACTGTCGCCAACCCGCTTCAGCACGACGCCTTCGGGCAGGTTAGGGGCTTAGAATACCTTATCGAGCTGCATGGTGCAGACGTTAAACAGCCCCGCGCAGTCGCCCTTGTCATTGCTCTAGACATAGTTACCGCCGGTGAAAAGGTGGAAGCCGGGCCCGTACTTGTCTTGCGTCTGCAGCACGGAATCGGGATCGCTTCCGGCATGGACCTGCATAACCTGACCGGGACGCCGAGGGCCGTTGAAGGGTAGGGCCTAGTCCCAGTGGATGGAACCATCCGAGCGATACGCAATGTAGTAGAGCCTGATGCCCGGTAGGTCCACACACTGCGACCACAAGTTTTCGATATCGTCCCATTCGCCCGCAAGTTGGGTGGCCGACCCATCACCCAGCAAGTCCGATCCTTGCCAGCAAGTTTCGGCTTGAGCCGAACGGTCTTCAGATTTGACGTGACTGACTCCCAGTAAAGTGTGTCGCGACCAACATGCGTCCCCATTCCTTCACACCATTGCGGGAGCCAGATCGTGGTGCGGAATCTCGAAATAATCCACGGTGGAAGCTAATCATTCACGGCGAGTCAGGTCAAAACGCGGTTCCCCAATTGAACGGGCTCGTCAAAGAGCCACTTGCCTCTGGGGCATCCACAAAACACGCTTGACCGAACGGGTTTGATTTGAGCTTGAGTGAAAAGCCAGTCCTTGGCGACGGCGGAAACAGTCACGCCAGCTCCACGTTGCTGTCACGATATACTTTGTCGCACACCGTGCACCTCTCTGATCACAACGACAACGCAATCTCTTCGCTGAGCCCGTACTATTGGAGGACGATGCTCTGAGTTTGTCCAGTCGAGATCATTATCGGGGCAGGACTCCTACAGCAACGCTGAACTGCGCAGGCGAGTAAGACGGCCAGGTCGTCGCGACAGATTCGGCGAAAGGATCGGCCCCGTAGGCCGAATTGGTCCCCTGCCAAACTGTTTTCCTGAAGTTACTTGGGCCAATGCAAATATGTCCTGGCTTTGCGGCGAAGCCCTCCGCGATAACTTTGATTGCGAATACCTCGTTGGGACGATCAAATACGACCCCCTTCCTGGTCGCTTGTGCGATTCGCTGAATTGACAGCGTAGGTGGTGAGGAATCGCGGTCGTGACTTGCTTCTGACCTTATGTGACACCCTCCGGTCGCGAAAGCTCAAATAAGGACATCGTCGTCACAACAAACAAGAAACCACGTCAGCGCAATGGCGCAGAGTAGTTTCGATCAATCGGCGTCACCCCCGCGCCGAAAATCCCCGGCTTGCAGTAGCATACCTCCCCATAGCGAATCTGCATGTCGAATGAGTTTGCAACTTGTTGTGTTTAATGGACTTCCTTACGTCTGTGAGGATGAAGAGTAGTGGCAAACTTTTCTGATGCAGCTGATAAATAAAGTGAACACTCAGACAAATTGCTTATTTGACTCTTGACTTCATTCAGGGCATGAACAAAACTAGTCTCAGTCTTAGGGGCAATTGTCCATAATACTCAATATAACGCATCGTTTCGGCGTGATGAATCGAGTTGTTCGATTCAGTGTTGAGACCGCACCGGAGCGGCTTGCGCCAGTTCTTTTGAATGTGAGAAGTCTCTCGTATTCTAACCCGGACTTCTGATCTTCTCTTGCTCGCTGCTGCGGAAGCAGTTCTGTGGTCTAGTTCCTCTTGGGGCTTCGACGGCTAACGTTCAGATTGGGTGCATTGCCTGTTTCGCTCGAGAATACTTCGGCGAAACGCACGCTCAATTACATTCTCTGTGTATCTGTTCGAGTTAAGGCAAGATACATGTCTCGCTATTCTGCGATCGTCATGGATCATTTCCAAGCGCCGCGCAATCGCGGAAGGATCGTCGATTCGAATGCCATAATTGGATTGGACGGCGTGCCAGGCCGGGGCCGTTATTTCGTTGTCTATTTGAAGCTTTCCGGTAAGATCGTGGAAAAAGCGTTGTTCGAATGTAACGGATGCGGGGTGACGATTGCCACAGGATCCATACTTACAGATATGATCACTAATAAATCTGTTAGTGACTGTTCTGAACTGAATGTGGAGTCGCTCTTGACCGAAATGGGTGGGCTTCCACCTGACAAGCGATACTGTGCGGAGTTCGCGATTTTTGCGCTACGAGATGCGGTACGACAAGCATTATCCCGACTTGGATGAAGTGAAACTATGTTTGACAATTCCGAAAGAGCAGGGCCAGACTAAAGGTTCTCGCCTACTGGCCACTGAACGACTGAGATGAAGCGTGATGAATATGATTGCCTCTGTTGACCGACTGCAGCTTCCTCAGATTGCGATTGGTCCCATTATGCCCACTTGGGGTTCGTGGGAATGGTTGGGTGAGGAGTTGATTCCGGAATTGTCGCAGTGGTATCGCGTTACGCCTTTCGGTCGCGGAGAAACTCCCGAAGGACGCATCATTATCATTATTAAGCATCGACCGATTCACACTGAAATGTCGCGTCTGCCAAAGACGGCCCAGCTCGTGTTTTGTCCGGTCGATCTTTATGGAAGTGTCGCGGAAATTGATGCCGATGCCGCGTTTCTGCGGCGTTGCTCTCGGATCGTCGTGCATTGCCGTCGGCTGCGGAGGTATTTCTCTCCCTATTCGCTCGTTGAGGAAATGGATCACCATGTTCGGTTTGTTCCAGAACACGAAACGCCCTTGAGTCGTGATGGATATCTTCTGTGGGTTGGTTCCCGAAGTAATCTTAGCCCGCTCGTCGAATGGGTTAACTGTCATCGCCTTACTCGAAAACTCGTCGTTCTCACGAACCTTGAAGATCGTTCGAAAGCCGTGACTGCAGCGTCGCTCGGTTTTGTCGGTACGAATGAGATTGAAATTGATGCGTGGAGTCAACAACGCCATTTAGAACGTCTTCGGGGCGCAGCGGCGGCCTTGGATATTAAAGGCGCTGATTTTAGGCAGCGGCACAAGCCCCCAGCGAAGGCCATTGACTTTATCGCCGCTGGCATTCCGCTCGCGATGAATCAAGATGCGAGTAGTGTCGAGCACTTGGCAGAGCTGGGATTCACCATAGCCTCTCCAGAAGATTTGTTGTACTGGTTTTCGGATGAATATGTGGACGAGACCCGTCGATTTGGTAATGCGCTGCGAGAAATGCTGTCCCGATCGCGAATTGCTTGTCGTCTGCGACGGATCATCGATACGGTTTTGACAGAGCGTCTCCCCCATGATTCAGAGTCTTCCAATTCTCGGCTTTTGGTTCGATCGTGAGTAACGGCGATGAGTCAGCACGATTTTCAAGTCAGTGTGAGCAGTGACTGGAACGGCGCATTCGGTGGTGAGGTTGGATCAAACTCTGACGCGGAATATGAGATCGCGATGGGCCTAGTTGAACAAGGTCAATTGACCGCAGCCGAAGCGGTTTTAAAACGGATCTCAGGAATGCACCAGCTTGTGACAGTGAAGGCATTTGCCGCAAATGATTTAGGTGTTCTTGATGCGGCGCAAGGACGCCTGGCTGCCGCACGACAGCATTTCCAATTCGCGCTGGATCTCGACCCCGCGTGTCAGACTGCTCGAGAGAACATAGAGATTCTCAATAGTGAATCCACAAAGTCAGATCGAGTGGTTGCTTCAGATGGCAAGTCGGAGGTGTTTCCGGCGAGGACACGAGTCGCCATTCTCAGCTTGCTCTTCAATTGGCCCTCAACGGGTGGCGGAACGATTCATACTGCGGAGACAGCGTTATTTTTAAGTCGAGCAGGCTACGAAGTGCGGCACATCTACGCTCATTTTCCCACTTGGGGATTGGGACGCGTTGATTCTCCACTCGATGTTGATTTGCTTCCGCTGCATTTCGAGTCTGACTCGTGGAATGCGGCCGAGATCCAACGACGATTTCGAGTTGCGGTCGACGAGTTTGCACCCGATTATGTCATTATCACCGACAGCTGGAATTTTAAGCCACTGCTGGCAGAAGCCGTCCGAGGATATCGCTATTTCCTTCGCCTCGCTGCATTGGAGTGTTTGTGCCCGCTTAACAATGTGCGCCTGTTGGTGAATGCGCAGGAGCAGCTGACGAGTTGTCCGAATCATCAGCTGGCGACCCCTGATACTTGCCGCGATTGCGTATCGAAGAATCGGAGTCGTTCCGGACAGCTTCACCAACTAGAGCGTCAATTGGCGGGCTTTGAGATTCCCGGCTACGTCGACAAATTGCGAGCGGCATTTGCTGATGCGGAGGCCGTTCTGGCCGTGAACCCACTGATCGCGGCCATGGTCAGCCCGTATGCCAAGCAGGTTCGCATCGTGCCGAGCGGATTTGACCCAACTCGGTTCCCAATAACTACAAAACGTCCGCCGAAAAATGGGTTGGAGAAAAAGCGGATCTTTTTTGCGGGACTCGTGCCGGAGTACATCAAAGGTTTTGCCGTATTGCACGAAGCATGTTCTCGAATCTGGCAACGCCGGCAGGACTTTGAGCTCGTGGCGACAGCAGATCCGATCGGCCAAACCGACGCTTTCACGACGTATGTCGGCTGGCTCTCTCAATCTGAACTGCCGAACCATCTGCAGCAAGCCGATTTACTGGTATTCCCCACGGTGGCTGAAGAGGCCCTGGGGCGGAGTGCCGTCGAAGGGATGGCCGCGGGCATTCCAGTCATCGCCAGTCGGATCGGCGGACTGCAATTTACGGTGAGCGACTGGGGAACTGGATTGCTGTTCGAACCCGGTAATGTGCGTGATCTGGAAAGCAAAATTGAGCTACTTTTAGATGATTCGGACTTGCGAGATCGCTTGGGGCGTGCGGGACGCAAGAGGTTCGAAGAGGAATTTACCTGGGACCGCATTATCGAACGGCACTACCGGCCCTTATTAGGCACTCTTCCGGGCAAGTCCGCGAAGCCAATGATGCGAGGCCAGGATCGCGCGCCGTTCTCGCCGAGCCTTGTCTCGGCCGCCAGATAAAACAGTCGCGTGCAAGTCGATCATGATTTCAGTTACGGAACGTTGGTGGCACTGAAACGCTTGAAAAGGGTTCATCGTGGCTATTAAACGCGTCGCCATCATTTTCGATAATACGGCACGTCCTGAAACTACCGGCTTCTATTGCCGACGCGCTCTAGGTCAACTGGTCGAGGTCGAACATTTCCTACCGAATGAGACAAATCGAATTCCCAGGGATTTCGATCTCTATCTGAATGTTGACGATGGACTGAATTATCAATTGCCCGAGGATTTACGGCCTCGGGCTTGGTGGGCGATCGATACCCACGTCGATTTTAAACGCTGTCTATCCAAAGCGCAAGGTGCCGACTATGTCTTCGCGGCGCAGAAGAATGGGGCGCAGCAGTTGCACGCGGCGGGAATTCCTGCGGCGCTGTGGTTGCCCCTGGCTTGTGATCCCGAAATTCATGGCCGCCGGGAAGTCGCTAAGACGATCGATGTCGCATTTGTCGGCAATATTGTGTCCGGACCACGTTTGGATTTATTGCAGCTGATTCAAGAACGCTTTCCCAATAACTGGATTGGCCGGTGTTACTTCGACGAAATGGCCAAAGTCTATTCCGCTGCGCGCATCGTTTTTAATCGAAGCATTGCAGATGATGTCAATATGCGCGTATTTGAAGCACTGGCCAGCGGTTCCCTGTTACTCACGAACGAGATCGCGAACAATGGGCAAGATGAGTTGTTCCAAGACGGGGTGCATCTCGTTACCTACGGTTCGGGAGAGAGGCTGCTCGAGAAATTGTCACTTTTCCTCACGCGAGAGGATGAACGAGAACGAATCGCAGCCGCTGGCCAGGGTGAGGTGCTAAGGCGACATACCTATCTACACCGAATGCAGACCATCCTGAATACGGTAGAAGCGAAGCGGAAGACCGTTTCCATTTCGTCGACAAGCGGGACCGCTCAATCCACTAAGAATGGAGCCTACTTTCACTTTGCCAGGCCAGAGGTGCTCGCGCTCGTTCCGCTGACGGCCAAGCGCGTTCTGGACGTTGGTTGCAGCAGTGGCCGCCTGGGAGAGTCGATCAGGCAGCGCCAGACCGCTGAGGTCGTCGGACTCGAACTGAATTCGAGCGTCGCGGAACAGGCCAGAACACGTCTCGACGCCGTACTTCAAACCAACATCGAATCGACGGAAACACAATTTCCAGATGGTAGATTTGACTGCGTAATCTGTGCCGACATCCTGGAACACCTTTATGAACCGCTGAACTGCTTGAAGAAGATTCGACGTTGGCTGACTCCGAACGGCAGGCTAGTCGCCAGCATCCCGAATATCCGCCACCACAGCGTCGTGACATCGCTACTGGAAGGAAATTGGGAATATCAATCCGCGGGACTCTTGGATAATGATCACGTTCGCTTCTTCACGAAAAACGAGATTGAGAAGCTTTGTGACCGCTCGGGATTCATGATCGAACAGTTGCAATTCGTTCCTGGCGCAGGCTACGAAGAATGGAAGGCACTCGGCCGGCCTGATGAATTTAGCGCGGGCAAACTCCGGTTGGCGGGGCTACCCACCGGAGACGCAGAGCAGTTTCATGCTTATCAATATCTGTTGACCGCCGTACCAACACCGATTCAAGACTTTGGCTGCACCTCAATTGTCATAGTCACATTCAACCAACAAGCTTACACGCGCCAGTGCTTGCACTCACTCCGGGAGTATACCGACGAAGACGTTCAAATAATCGTTATCGACAATGGGTCCTCCGACGGAACGGTCGAATTCCTGAAAACGGTTCCCGACATCACAGTCATTACCAACAGGGAGAATCTCGGGTATCCCGCGGCGGTCAATCAGGGAATTCAAGCTGCCCGTGGCCGGCAAATATTACTTCTCAACAATGATGTGGTTCTCACCACAGGGTGGCTACTTCATTTGCTGAAAGCGTTATACAGCGAGGCTGAGATTGGGCTGGTTGGGCCCTACACCAACTGCACCGCGGGTCCACAACGGATTGATGCGCGGTATGCCTTGCGCGAATTGGATGATTTTGCCTGGCGTCATCGAAAGGTACATTCCGGCCAGCGGATTGAAGTCGATAAACTGACAGGGTTTTGCCTGCTATTGAAACGTGAGGTTATTGACCGTATTGGATCGCTCGATGAGCGTTTTGGACTGGGGGTCTACGACGACATCGACTATTGCCATCGCGCCGCAGCAGCCGGGTTCAGCATGGTCATTGCAGCAGATGTTTTTGTGCATCACTTCGGTCATCGCTCATTCCACGGGAACGGGATTGATCAAGACGCCCTCGCTGTAAGGAACGCGGAGATTTTCCGAGAAAAATGGGCTGTCGAGACGTCGCCTCGCGGCGCGCCGGTGTGCATCGCCGACCAGCTCGCTGAATTCTCTGTAACGACGCCATCGACCGAGCAAATCACGTCGGGTTGTCCCGATGGGAAATTGCTATCTCTCGTTTCAAAGGGTGTGAAAACATGTTTGCTCGTCGGGCGAACGGCATCTCGACTGGCGAGAAGTTTGCGTTGCTCTCATCCTGAGGCCCGCTTGCTGGAGATCCTCTCCGACAACGAGACGGTGCGGAGCGCCCCGTGGAAACTCCTGTCTACCTACGGTCAGACCGAAATCGCGCGGAATTTCCCAGACGGTCAATTTGATTGCATCGTTTGCGAGACGCTGTGCGAGTTTCGAGAGCCACTTGTTCTCTTGCGGCAATTGCGGGATTGGCTTAGACCGACCGGTTCGCTCATCGTCGAATTTCCCAATGTCCGCCATCACGAAGTCATTACCGCATTGCTGCGAGGATCCTGGTCTCCCCAGCCTCCCGACTTCTCGGACGAGGCCCCCTTGCGGTTTTGTACGCGGCAGGAACTCGAAAAGCTTCTGGAACGAGCCGGATTCTCCAGTGTTGAAATTCGACCTGTCGCGGGGCCGGGGAGTGAAGCGTGGATTAAGAACGGCAGGCCGGGGCGTGTGAGCTTAGGGTCCCTTTCACTGACCGGCTTACCCCCCGCGGAAGCGGAAGAATTTTTTACCAGCCGTTTCCAGCTACGAGCGACGCCGGCCCCCAAAGTGGACCGCGGCCTGACATCAATCATCATCGTGACGCACAATCAGTTGTCCTACACGCGACAATGTATTGACAGCATCAAGATGCGCACCGATGAACCCTACGAGCTCATCTTCGTCGATAATGGCTCTACGGATGGGACGCCAGCCTATTTGAATTCGTGCGCTGCCGACGCCCTCATCTGCAATCCCGACAACCGCGGATTTCCGGCGGCCGTCAATCAAGGTCTGCAACGAGCGCGGGGGCAAAATATCCTGCTGCTGAACAACGACTGCATCGTGACCACCGGTTGGCTGCGGCGACTGATCGATGCTTTACACAGCCAACGCAACGTCGGAATGGTCGGACCGTGCTCGAACAACGTGAGCGGACCACAACAGATATCCGTCGATTACGATCGGCAGGAAGGCATTGACCAGTTCGCCTGGTTCTGGGGAAAAGTACACTCCAGCGAACGGCAAGAAACCGATCGGCTGGTAGGGTTCTGCTTGATGTTTCGCCGGGAACTATTAGAAACAATCGGAATCCTGGATGAGCGGTTTGGGATCGGATGCTTCGAGGATGATGATTATTGCAAGCGGGCACGAGCGGCAGGCTTTCGAGCAATCATTGCTCGGGACGCGTTTGTGCATCATTTTGGCAGTCGGACGTTTCTGGGGAGCGGCGTCGATTTTGCGGCCGTTCTACGAGAAAACAAACAGAAATTCGACGAGAAATGGAAGCCCCGTCCAACTGTCAGCGATGGATCTGGCCAGAACGAGTCCGTTACTCCATTTCGCATTGGTCGCTCCCCACACGGCGGGCTGCGATTGGAAAAGAAAGCCCCGAAACTCTCGGCGTGTCTCATTGTGCGCGACAATGAAGATACCATTCGTCCCTGTATTGCCAGCATCGTTCCTTGGGTCGATGAACTGATTGTCGTGGATACGGGCTCCAAAGACCGCACGCCGGATATTGTGCGTGAGTACGGAGCGCAAATCTTCCATTTTCCCTGGTGCGATGATTTCTCCGCCGCACGCAATGAATCGATACGGCATGCGACGGGGGAATGGATCTTCTGGATGGATTCCGATGACACGATTAGTGCCGATTGTGGACGCCAATTGCGGGACCTCGCCTACTCGTCACACCCACCGGGCATTCTGGGCTATATCATGCAAGTCCACTGTCCTGGATCCGCAGAGGAGGGAGTCACTGTCGTCGATCATCTCAAGCTCTTTCCGAATCGGCCGGATTTGCGATTCGAAGGACGCATCCATGAACAGATCCTGCCCTCCGTCCGTCGCGCCGGTGGCGATGTCCGCTTTACGGAAATCTATGTGACGCATTCAGGATCTGTGAGGACTCCCGAAGGACATCGGCGAAAGCTA
>JAQGHS010000302.1 GCA_028291605.1 Planctomycetaceae bacterium
TTTGCCCAACGGTTCCACAAATTCTGCCACGATCAACACTCCTCATTCAACCGACGCTGCGGCCTCGAAATTCGCTGTGAGATTCGGAAGCCCATATGCTACTTCGTCATACGGGACCCAATTGCCATAGGGATTCTATGCAGTCCATGAACCGTCGGCCACCGGTTTTTGGTCTCCCGTCGGGTGGCTTTTTGAATTATGGGACTTATACGACGGATGGGACGAACGGGACTGATGTATTTCTGAGTAGGACGTGTTCTAGTTCACTCACCCGAGCCCGTCCGGGACACAATGCGGACCTTCTGCATGCCGGCGGCGGTGGCCGCGTCGATCACCAGCACGACAGTTTCGTGCAAGGCTTCGGGATGAGCATCGATGGCGACTTCTGTCCTCAGCGTTGTCAGCCGGGCCTGGGTGAGTGTGTCCGTCAACTTGGACGGATCTCCGGAGGGGACATCGTCGACGAAGATCCCGTTTCGTTCGTCGATCTTCACGAAGATCGTATTGGATTGCAGCTCTTCAATCGTCAATGTTTGGGCGGCCCCTTTTTGATCCTGCTTGGGGGCCGGGATTTCAATCGTTTTCTGCAGGCTGAAGGAGGCCGTGACCATGAAGAAGATCAGCAGCAGAAACGTGACGTCGACCATGGATGTTAAATCGAGCTCCCCCAGTTCCGGGTTGCTCCGACGAAGCTGAAAGCCGCCGGCATCATCGTCGGCCAGGTCGTTGACGAAACTTTCCTCATGAGATGTGACGACGTGCTCTTCAGAGAGATCCTCGACAGGTTCTGTGGGCGGCTCAAGTGCGTCGGGAACTGCGGCCAGCGGAGTCGCCGGCGCTGTGCCCTTGACGACAAAGATCTCGCGATCGACCGGTTCTTCAATTGCGGGAAGCAGTCCAGATTCTGCCGGTTCATCGGCCAGAGGTACGACAGTGATGGCACCACACTGCGGACAGGGAACCTCATGCCCCGCCTTGCGCGTGGTAATGCTCAGCAACTGATCGCAACTCGGACAACGATAATGGATCGGCATGGTGCTCTACCGTGGCGGACGCTGCTAGCGTCCGTGGATCGTCTCTCCAACTACAGATCATACCGACGCTAGCAGCGTCGGCCACGGGGGACTACGTCGTTTAAACCGGAATCGGTTCCCGCCATTCGGCTCCATGTCGGGCGAGCATCTGATCGGAGGCTTTGGGCCCCCAACTGCCGGCAGGATACTCTTCCGGTTTGTGATTGGGTTGCTCCCAAGCCTGCAAGACAGGGGTCAAAAACTGCCAGGCCGCTTCGAGTTCGTCGCTGCGCGTGAAGAGGGTTGAGTCGCCGCGCAGGACGTCCAGCAACAGCCGCTCGTAAGCTTCCGGCAGACTGATGTCAAATTCCTGATCAAAACTGAAGTCCATCTTCACGGGATGAATCTGATACTGCATTCCAGGCCGCTTCGACGACACTCGTAGGGTGATGGCTTCCTTGGGTTGAATGCGAAAGATTAACTGATTCGGGCGGTCTTCGACGAGCTGACAGAAGTCCCCTTCGCACTCCACCGTTTTGAACAACGAGAGTGGGGGCGGCTTGAACTGAATGGCGATTTCGGTCACGCGAGCCGGGAGCCGCTTGCCCGTTCGCAGAAAGAACGGCACTCCGGCCCACCGCCAATTGTCGACGCGCACGTCCATCGCGACGTACGTCTCGCGATGGGACGTCGGGGGAATGCGATCCTCTTGCAGATAACCGACGGCATGCTTCCCGCCGATCTCCGCCTGGGTGTACTGCGCGGCAATGGCCCATTCATCGAGCTTTTTGCTCCCCTCGCGCAGAGACTGCAGGACCTTCAATTTCTCATCGCGAATTTCCTTCGCCCGGAACATCGCTGGCGGCTCCATCGCGATCAGACACAGCAACTGGAGGACGTGATTCTGCAGGACGTCTCGCAAGGCACCTGACTTGTCGTAGTAGCCGCCGCGGCCCCGTTCGATGCCTTGTGATTCGGCCACCGTAATCTGGATATGGTCGACATGGTAGCGGTTCAGCAGCGGCTCGAAAATCGTATTGCCGAAGCGGAACAACAGGATGTTCTGGACGGTTTCTTTGCCGAGGTAATGATCGATGCGGTAGATCTGATCTTCGTGCAGCAATTTCCCCAGAATTCGCGTTAGCTCCTGAGCGGACGCCAGATCGTGGCCATACGGCTTCTCGAAGACGATGCGCAAGGTGTCCTGGGCATCGTGCCTCGGAATCATCTTGGCTTTGGACAAGGCTTCGGTGGCCGGGACGAACAAATCGGGAGTCGTGGCCATATAGATCACGCGATGTTTTCCGATTCCCTGCTCTTTCTCCAGGCTTGCCAGCCGCGTATCCAACTGCGGATATTCCGCCGGATCAACGATATCGAGCTGATGGTAGTGCAAGCGTTTGGCGAAACTGGCCCACAGTTCGTCATTGCCCAAACCATCCCGCGCATAGTCGCGGATCGCCAGGTGCATTTCGCCGCGGAACTCGTCGTCACTCTTGGGACGGCGGGCAACACCGACGATCAGCGACTTCGCTGAGAGAAATCCCTCGCGTGCCAATTGATAGAGCGCAGGGACCAGCTTGCGGGCGGTCAAGTCACCTGAAGCTCCGAAGATCACGATCGTGGCTTCGGCATTCAAGGCCTCGCTGGAGGCGCCATGCGCGGGAAAGGTCGCGGACGGACTCGTTTCAGTCATGGGAAGATCTCGATGGAAAAAGAGCCTGACTGCAAAGGGCGTGCGAGCAGGCACAATGGGCGATTGTTCGACAGATCGAAATCGGAACTCCTGAGACGCAGGCGAGTACCGAGTCCTCTCGCAGGATAACAGAATTGGCCGTCTTTCAACACTACACTCGGGGCGCCGTAGCCGCCTGTAGGATGGGCACTCTTGCCCGTCTCTGAATTTTCAGTACCAATGCCGACGGGCAGGAGTGCCCATCCGACGGACACAGGGGCTACAGTGCTTTTCAGCAACTGCCAGAACCGATAACATCGCGAAGTCGGGCCCCTTCGTTTGTTTCTATCGCGTCGCATCGCGCAACCGTGTTGAGGAAATTGTCATGGCACTGAGTCCCCTCGCTGGACAGCCCGCTCCGGCGTCGTTGCTGGTTGATATTTCAAAGCTTCTCGCTGCGTATCACGATCTCCAGCCCGATACTAGCAATCCCTTACAGCTCGTCAGCTTCGGCACCAGTGGTCATCGCGGGACCTCACGTAACGGCACATTTACCGACGCTCACATTGCAGCAATCACCCAGGCTCTGGTCGAGTATCGGCAGGCCAAGGGGATCAAAGGTCCGCTGTTTCTGGGGAAAGACACTCACGCCCTGTCCGCACCCGCGGAACGGACGGCGTTGGAAGTGCTGGCCGCACATGGTGTGGAAACCTTCATTCAGAACGGCAACGGATTCACCCCGACGCCTGTGATTTCCCACGCGATCCTGGCCTACAATCGCGGCCGGACGAATGGCTTGGCCGACGGAATCGTCATCACACCGTCGCACAATCCCCCTGAAGATGGAGGGTTTAAGTACAACCCGACGAACGGTGGCCCGGCCGACACCGATATTACCGGCGTCGTGCAGGATCGAGCCAACGAAATCCTGCGCGGCAAGAATGCTGCCGTCAAACGGATCTCATTCGAGGCGGCCCTGAGGGCCAGTACGACGCACTCGCGCGATCTGATGGAGGCTTATATTGCCGATTTGCCAAACGTGGTGAATCTGGACGCGATTCGTTCGTCCGGCGTGAAGCTGGGAGCTGACCCCCTGGGTGGCGCGAGCGTCGGTTACTGGGGACCGATCGCCGAGCGTTACGGTCTGAATCTGACGGTCGTGAATGACAAGACCGATCCGCAATTCGGGTTCATGACGGTCGACCACGATGGCAAGATCCGCATGGATTGCTCCAGCCCTTATGCGATGGCGAGTCTCGTCCAATTGAAAGATCGCTTCGATCTGGCGTTCGGCAACGATCCCGATTCAGACCGGCACGGCATCGTGACGCCGTCGGTCGGGCTGATGAATCCCAACCATTACCTGGCGGTGGCCATTCAGTACCTCTTCACACACCGTCCGAGCTGGCCGGCTAACGCCGGCATTGGCAAGACGCTGGTCAGCAGCAGTGTGATCGATCGCATTGCCACCAGTCTCGGCAAGAAGTTGGTCGAGGTTCCGGTTGGATTCAAATGGTTTGTCGACGGCCTGTTCCACGGCACGTTGGGCTTCGGTGGCGAAGAAAGTGCCGGGGCCAGCTTCCTGCGACAAGATGGAGGCGTGTGGTCGACGGATAAGGATGGAATCATCCTGAATCTGCTGGCCGCAGAGATTCTCGCGGTGACAGGCAAGGATCCCGGGCAACACTATCGAGAAATCGTCACCCAGTTCGGTGAGGCACGCTACACACGCATCGATCAGCCTGCGAGCCCAGCTCAGAAGGCCGGATTCAAAAAGCTGACACCGGAAGCCGTTACCGCGACAACTCTGGCCGGAGAGCCCATTCAAGCGAAGTTGACGAAAGCCCCCGGAAACAACGCGGGAATCGGCGGCTTGAAGGTCGTCACCGAAAACGGCTGGTTCGCCGCCCGACCTTCGGGGACCGAGAATATCTATAAGATCTACGCGGAGAGTTTTATCAGCGACCAGCATCTGCAGACGGTAGTGGCAGAGGCTCGGCAGATCGTTGATTCCGCGGTAGGTAAAGAATGATCGCGTAGCGAATGTCGTGGGATGGGACTCCAGTCCCACGAGATACGCCCATCCCACGAACGCTCGTCATCCGCCGATCATCAACCGCTCGCCATGCCGACAGCGGTGCGTCTTCACCGTCGGGTATTTGACGGTCATGTACTCGCGGAATGCCGTGGGGTCGCCGGGGTTACCCGCGAACATTTCATAGTGTGTCGGAATAACTAACCCCGGCTTCAGCGGACCAGACAGATCAGCCGCTTCCTGGTAGGTCATGTTCCCGATGATGCCCGTCGAGAGACGATGCGCATCCCGGCCATTGATCGGAAGGAGCATTAAGTCAAACTGCCAGCGTCGCAGTTTCGTCTGCAGGCCTTCATACCAAACAGTATCGCCAGCGTGATAGAACGTCCGGCCGTTGGCTTCGAAGATCAATCCCAGGTAGGGATAGCGGCCGCTGACCGGGTCCTGGTCCAGGAACTCATGCGAGGCGGCGACGGCGGAGATCTTCACGCCGGCAACTTCCACACTTCGGCCATCATCCAATCCCACCATCCGATCGACAGACAACGGAAGTTCGACTGCCAGGCGCTCGCGCAGCAAATCAGGAACGACGAACTTTGCTTTGGGGGATGCTGCCGCCAGCGCCGGCCAGACTGGGCGATCGATGTGGTCAGCGTGATCGTGGGTGCCGCAGATGATGTCGGCGTGACGGACGAGGTCCGGGGTCACCAATGGCGGAACCTGCCGGCCATCCATCGCGGTCAGAAACGGATCGATGTAGATGATGGTCTTGCCAAGCTTGGCGATGAAGCTGTGTTGTCCCAGCCACCACAGCGCCAGTTGTCCCGCGGGGACGACGCAATCATCGACATCACGAACCAGTTCCGGCCCCGATTTCACAATCTTTTCGAACGCTTCCAACATGAATTCAAACTTTCAACAAATATGTAGCCCGACTCTCTGAGAGCCTGTTTGAAAAGCGGGATTTCGGGAGGGCGAGGGACCCAGAGGGTACCCCGCCGAGCCTAAGACGACCGCAGGTCGGCGACCGCCGGAGGC
>JAQGHS010000313.1 GCA_028291605.1 Planctomycetaceae bacterium
GGAGGTGACTCTGGAAATTCCGGGGTTGCCCGTGATTTTGCTTGGATGAGCGTAAAACAGCCCGTATCTTGGGATTTGAATCAGCCACCCGAAGTCATTGCTGACTGATGTTGCCTGAAACTGGCGAAGCTTCCTGGATCTGATTGAGATCAGGCTTCGGCAGCCTGACTGGCCTCGGCCCAGCCCGGCCTTGAGGTTGGACATCATGAATTACGTATTACATGGCTATCAGGTCAATGAAGCGACCTGGTTTCATCTTTCGTTTGTGTTGATCCTGGCGGTTTACTTCAGGTTCGGCCGGTTTTGGTCGCTGCGCAATCTCGATCTCATCCTGATGCTCAGCATCGCCCCGGCCCTGTTGTACGTGCAGGAATCGCCCGCCGATGGCGCGTTCTGCCTGCTCGCGGTCACCTTCGGACTGTTGGGGCGGGTGGTATTTGACGCCTATTTCACGCGGCGCCCCAAGTTACCGCAGAACATGAATCCTGCGGGATTAGCCTTCCTCTGCCTGTCGGCGATGGCATTCCTGGGGACGAAGGTGTTGACGGAATCTCCCCCAGTCAATGAGGTGCGTGAAGTCCAGCGAGCTCAGCATCTGGTGAAAGGTGTCGAAGACGCGCCCGGAACCGAGGGGACCGCCGAAGGGGCAGCGAATGAAGCCGGCCCCGGTGCCCGGCTGATTTACGCGGCGATCGCTGCCACACCTGCGGCGGAACGGCCCACGGCGACCCCGAATGAAGCGGCCCTCTACGTTGCACGCGGCATGGCGATTCTGGCACATCTGGCGGTCGTCGCGGGCTTGATTTGCGTCGGATATTATCACATGGGAGATCTGCACCTGGGGCTCGCGATGGCGACTCTGTACCTGTTGCTCCCCTGTACTGCCTATGAAGTGGGACGCGTCAATCATGTGTTGCCGTCGGCAATGATCGTCTGGGCGTTTGTGGCCTATAAACGCGTCGTGGTAGCGGGAGCCCTGCTCGGCCTGGCGAGCGGCACGCTGTTCTTCCCGATCTTTCTGCTGCCGCTGTGGGCCGCATTTTACGGTCGACGAGGTTGGCTGAAGTTTTCTCTGGCGGTGGGCGGGATGACGCTGGTCATGGTCGCCGGATTGTGGCTGCTGGCGGGGCCCGTTGGTGTGTTGCCTGAATCGGACTTCGGCTTCTTTAATTGGACCAAGCTCCGATTTAACGATACGGAACCGACTGGCTTCTGGAGCATCTTCCCGGCTGCTTATCGCATTCCCGCGTTCGTCAGCTTCCTGGCAATGGTAGTCGGCTTGTCGATCTGGCCGCGCTACAAAGATCTGGCGATGCTGATGGCCAGTTCGGCGGCCATCGTGATTGCGACACAGTTGTGGTATCCGCAACAGGGTAGCGTCTACGTATTGTGGTATTTGCCGCTCCTGCTGATGGTGGTTTTCCGACCGCCACTGCATCACAGTCTCGCCCCCGATGCCCTGCATGTGGCACAAACGGTGACGACCGCCACCCCCGAGCCCAAAAGCAATAACTTTGTGAGTTCGGGGATCAGCACGGGAACGGCATTTCGGTAACATGAACCGCCTTTGCAATGGCAACTGGCTGGCGCCATGCCACTCACAAATTCGGTACCATTTGCCTTACGGCACCCGGCTCACCTAGGCCTCAGTTGAAGTAATTCATGTCCAAACGCAATCACCGGATCAAGCGCGACGAAGCCGCTCGCCAACGTCGACGCACGAGCCCGGGGGCTGCACCCGGAACTTTGAAGTCGGACCCCGACGCACCTCATCCGCAGATCAAAGTGATCGCCTATTCCAATCAGGAATTGGTCGAACAGGAGATCCACAAACCCAGTGAATTAAACGCGTTTCTCGATCGCTTTCCCGTCACCTGGATCAACGTGGACGGATTGGGGGACGCGCAGGTCTTGCACGAATTGGGTGAGATCTTTCACATCCATCCGCTGGCACTGGAAGACGTCATCAACGTCCATCAACGAGCCAAGCTGGAACACTATCCAGGCCATCAATTCCTGGTCTTCCATCAAGTGGATCCAGGCGAGCGGGTCCAGTCAGAACAGATCAGTTTGTTCCTCGGATCCAACTTCGTCCTCACTTTTCAAGAAGAGGCGGGCGACTGTTTCGAGCCGATGCGCGAACGGATGCGGCAGCATGTGGGACTCATCCGCCAATCGGGGCCGGACTATCTGGCTTATACGCTGCTGGATGCGATTGTCGATCACTATTTTCCGTTGCTGGAATCCTATGGCGAACGGCTGGATGACTTGGAAACGCAGATCATCAAGTCGCCCGAAAGCACGACCATGACGCAGATCCACGACATCAAACGTGAACTGCTGGTGTTGCGAAGAAAGATCTGGCCCTTGCGCGATGCACTGAATACGCTTGTTCGTGACCCCGTGCCGCAAGTCACAGATTCGACTCGCATCTACTTGCGGGACTGCTACGACCACATCATGCGGATCATCGATTTGCTCGAGACGTATCGCGAGTTGTCGTCAGATCTGCTGGAGTTTCAATTGTCGAGCATCAGTTACAAGATCAACGAAGTGATGCGGATGCTGACGGTAATTGCGACCATCTTTATTCCGCTGACGTTCATCGTGGGGTTGTACGGAATGAACTTCGACCCCAACGTGTCTCCCTTGAACATGCCCGAATTGAAATGGTACTTTGGTTACCCGTTCGCGTTGGGATTGATGGCAGTCGTCACCTTGGGCTTGCTGGCATTTTTCTACCGCAAGGGCTGGCTCGGTGGGCGCGTGAAAGTTGCGACATCAACCGGAGCGCGTTAGCGTCCCGCATCTGACGTTACAAGCTCGAAGCGCCAGCGAGTGCATTTCGCTGGGACGAAAGTGCGGTATGCACTCGCTGGCGCTTCGAGCTTGTATTCGCGGTCCGCGCAGCGAAGCAGCCCGGCTGCCGGCGGCAGTCGGGCTGAAATATCGCTGAGATTTATCGGACCAACTTAGTTGGCGCCGGCATCCGCTAGAGCAACCGGAGCAACCACATTGACGCGGCGGCCTTCCTGGTCGAACATGACCTTGCCGTCCGTCAGAGCAAACAACGTGTAGTCGCGGCCGCAGCCGACATTGCGACCAGCACGCCACTTGGTGCCACATTGACGAATCAGAATGTTACCTGCCAGGACGGCTTCGCCGCCAAAGCGTTTCACGCCGCGTCGCTGACCGTTTGAATCGCGACCGTTACGGCTGGACCCTTGTCCCTTCTTATGAGCCATCGCTGCTACTTCCTTCTCACACTAAGCTTGCAGAATTTCGATTTCAACGGAATCCGGTTGTTTTAGGTGGTTAGCGATAAATCCACTTCGGATCGCCTTCCGCCCGGATCTCCCGTTCGTCCTGTTGTAATTCATCACCCGGACGCCAGTAATCCTGCACCAGCGTTTTCCGAAGTACGATTTCCTCGTCGTTGGGACCTTTGGTCACTTCATAACCATTGGAAAATCCGGTCATGAAGATCCGGAATCGATCCGCTGTGGGATCAACTCCACGCCATGTTGCCACTCCCATCAGTTCCACACCCGGTTTACCTTCGGGTACGGCGGGCGGCAAGGGCCCAACAATGTCGATCGAGTTCTTGTACTCGCCGCGTTCCCGTTTGTTAATCAGGGGTTGCGCAGCAGGCATGACGCGGTCAGTGTAACGCTTTTGCTGACCGTTGTCATCCGTAACCAAGGTGAATTCGGGGACGAAGACTCGCGTTTTAGCAGCCAGCAGCTTGTCGGACGGGGGCAATTCGTTCGGCGACGTTTTAACGGTAATCAGCCGATTGGTGGCTCGATAGCAAAGGTACCAGACGAACCACTCCTTCGTCTCACCAGTCTTCGGGTCGGGGAGATTCACTCGAATTTGGCGCAACGGTCGCAAAACGACATCCATGACCCAGATGTCAGGCTGCCGCAAGCGTTCTTCGGCAGTCGCCAAGGCTGCAACACGGCGTTCAATGCCGGGCGCCGGGGCGCCAAACCCAATTGTCGGCAACCACATGGCCGTCGAAGCTACCAGCGATGTCTTCAAAAATTCGCGGCGTGGCATCTCGGACATGGGAAACTCTCCAGTGGAATATCGACAACGCAGCGTGGTTTGGGCGGTTGGCGTAAGGCCGCGATTTTCACCAAGCTCAATTAGATCACGCTTTTCTGACACGTCAAGCCGTTTCGCCACAAGTTGTTGCGCTCGTTTGGAGAATCCCAATCGGGGGATCGGGGCTGACGGCCAAGCAACTCTTTGCGCGCAATGCTACTACGTTTTGTGACTCGGGTAGCATCGACAAAATCTCGCACTCAACTTAGGAATTCGGGAGCCAACCGCAGATGAGGCACGCCGAACCGCTTGCAAGTCGCGGAGCTATGGCCGGCGGCCGCGCAGGATCGGTTCCAGTTCCTCGACGAAGTCGTTGGCGTCTTTGAATTCGCGATAGACCGATGCAAATCGGACATAAGCCACATGGTCCACGTCCGCCAAGCGGTCGCAGACTTGTTCGCCAATGTAGCGTGACGGAACTTCGCGGTCAAAATTCTGATAGACGTCCGCTTCGACGGCAGCCAGGACGAGTTCGATCCGCTCGGCGTTGATCGGACGTTTGTAGCAGGCCTTTTCCAAGCCTTTGCGAATTTTTTCGCGGTCGAACGGAACGCGCGTACCATCCTTCTTCACGACCTTAATGGGAGACTCTTCGATAGTCTCGTAAGTCGTATAACGGCGCATACACTTCAGGCACTCGCGCCGACGGCGAATGACAAAATCGTCGCTAGTTCTCGTCTCAACGACTTTCGTTTCATCGTGTCGGCAAAATGGACACAGCATGGTGTCTCCCCCCTGTTCCCTTCGGGAGTCTGTTGCCCGCGAAATCTCGCGATTCAGCGATCCATCGCTAAGTTAAATCAGCTCTGCATGAGCGATTCTCATGACCATTGACTTCGGCAGAATCTGCCGATTACCCGGAGCCGCACTGCTAAGTTACAAATGCAAATCGCAGTTGCCTAGCCCGAAACTCCTAAAATGACACGAGATGTGTCAAATACCGGTGTGCCCAGAGCGATTTCAGGAAGCAGTGTCTCTAGACAGGAGGGCAGGTTTGGAAGTGTGATTAAAAAATCTCTAGAGTGCACGATTGACATCCGCGAGGCAGATCTTAAGATGGAGCGACTGAGACTCAGTCTCAATTAAAGATGCCCGCCTGATTGATCCAGCCTCTGCTCGAAGAACGCGCGAAAGGTAAGACGAATGCTGCTCAAGCCCTCCAGAACTAGACGCTCTGCATTCACTTTGATCGAACTTCTGGTGGTGATCGCGATTATTGCGGTATTGATTGGGTTGTTACTCCCCGCTGTGCAGCAAGCGCGGGAAGCGGCGCGGCGGTCACAATGTAAGAACAATCTCAAGCAGATGGGATTGGCGTTGCACAATTATCTGGATGCCTTGTCGGTTTTTCCGCCTGCGAATTGTTATGGAGTTGGCAATTCGACCGCGTCATGGTCGATGCAGTCGCGGATTCTGCCTTATCTCGATGCTGCGAATTTGCAGAAACTGATCGATTTTAGCCAGGCCTATAGCGTTCAGCCGTTGGTCACTGCGACACGAATCCCAGTTTTCTTGTGCCCCAGCGAAGTGAATGACAAACCGAAGATCAGCACGACGGGTGGCGCGAATCATTATCCGTTTAGTTATGCGGCGAATCGCGGGACGTGGTTTGTCTGGGATCCCGCAACCCAATTGGCAGGCAACGGAGCGTTTGGTGTGAACACCAGGTTTACAACGGCGAATTTTTCTGACGGCCTGTCGAACACGATTGGCCTCTCGGAAATCAAGACCTTCCAGCCAAATCTGCGCCTGGGCTCTGGCCCGATTACAGCGAACTCTCCGATCCCTGCTTCGCCCAGTGTTGTCGTCGGTTACGGTGGTACGTTCTCCGCCACTGGACACACCGAATGGGTGGATGGAAAAGTCCATGAAACTTCGTTCACGACCACTTTCACGCCCAATGCCGACGTAATGTATAACAATGGTGGTACGTTGGTTGATGTGGATTATGTCTCGGCGACCGAGAAAGCTCCCGGGGCCTCGACCGACGTCACCAATGCCGCCGTGACATCTCGCAGCTATCACGTGGGCCTGGTGAATTCGTTGCTCATGGATGGCTCGGTTCGTAGCGTCAGTGAAAATATTTCGTTGACAATCTGGCAGGCGCTCAGTACTCGCCAGGGTGGGGAAGTCGTTGGGGACTTCTAATTCGCTTGGGCTTGAGGTCGTCCTGACGTAAAACTTTCATTATTAGAACGCAAAGAGACCGGGGAAGTTCGAATGGAACTTCCCCGGTCTCTGGCATTTCAAGCGGGAGTGACCGCCGCTCAAATCTTGCGTGACAAGAATCTAATTGAGCAGCGTAAAAGTTGCTGTCTGATGCAATATCAGGCTGTAGACGACAACGAGGCTTACGATGGCCGTGCCGACAAACAGGACTTTGCGTCCCAGTTGCAAGTTCTCCCGGGCGATGATCTGGCAAATCATCGAGACGAAAGCCACTACTCCCAGCTTGAAACACAGCAGGCCCTTAATGCCCCAATGATTCATGAAGAAAAGGGCAATCGGATTGGACTCGACGAACTGGATTTCCTGGTGCTGCAGCATGATGTAAGTCATGAAGAAATCGA
>JAQGHS010000319.1 GCA_028291605.1 Planctomycetaceae bacterium
CGGCTTCGATATGACGGAGCTGTATCCGAAACAGGCTCAAGTCGCTGACAAGTTCTCAATGGTGCGTTCTCTGCATCATGACACCGGCGACCACTTCGCCGGCGGCCATCGCATGCTGACCACCAAGAATATGGGTGTCAGCGGAGCGAATAACGGTCAGAAATTCCCCGGTATCGGTGCCATCGTGGCTCGTGAGTTGGGTGCGCGCAAGCAAGGCATGCCAGCGTACTTAAGCGTGCCACACGCGAGCAGCATTGGATTGGTACCCGGTTACTTCGGCGGCCATTTCCTCGGCGTGCAGTATGACCCGTTCATGACGCATGCCGACCCGAGCGCCCCCAATTTCACGATTCCGAATTTGAATCTGGCCTCGGGGCTCAGCATCGATCGCCTTGGTGATCGCCGAACGCTGAATGCTCAACTCGATCGCATTCCCCGCTCCATCGATCGTAAAGGAACCTTTGACTCATTGGATCGTTTCGATCAAGACGCCTACGAATTTGTGTCGGGCCCCGCGGCTCGCAAGGCCTTCTTCATCGACCATGAAGACCCCCGTTTGCGTGATCAATACGGCCGTAATAGCTGGGGCCAAAGCACATTGCTGGCGCGGCGTCTGGTGGAAGCCGGTGCGACGTTTGTGACCGTGCAATACAGCGGTTGGGATCATCACTGGGACCTGAAGGGTGGCTATGAGCGAGTGCTCCCGTGGGTCGATAGTGCCGTCGCCAGCTTGTTCCAGGACTTGGATCAACGCGGATTGTTGGAGACCACGCTGGTCGTGCTGTGTGGCGAATTCAGCCGCACGCCCCGCATGAATGACGGTGGCAACGGTGGGGCTCCCATGAGTCAGGGAACGCCGGGTCGTGACCACTGGGGGAATTCGATGTTCTGCCTGATGGGTGGTGGTGGGGTGAAGGGTGGCCAGATTATCGGGTCGACCGATCGTCTCGGTACTGCGCCGGCATCTCGTCCAGTGACTCCGGCCAACATCCACGCCACGATCTACAAGGTGCTCGGAATTGATCCGACGATCCACATCATGGATCACGCGGGACGCCCGACGCCCGTTCTGGAAGACCCCACGGCAATCGACGAATTGCTGGCGTAGGGGAAAGAATAGGACTTATAGGGCTGATGGGACGTATGGGACTAATGGGATTTGAATCATCAGTCCCATGGGTCCCATTTGTTCTACCTGTCCCGTTCTTGGTGCTGGCCACCCGAACGACGGACTTCGCGACCTGACGTACTTACTTTGCCATTTGAAAGTTCCCGCCGCATGAGTTCCCCCGTTGATCCTTCTGCAGCGTACTTGCGTCAATTGTTTGGGTTGGACGGATTGACGGCCGTCGTGATTGGCGGCACAGGAACATTAGGAGGATCGATTGCCGACACGCTGGGCCGTGCCGGTGCACACGTTGTGGTCGTCGGATCGAACACCCCCGCGGGCCCCGCGGCGGTGGAGCGACTTAAAGGATTCGGTGCCACTGCCGAATTCGTTCCGGCCGATGTCACCAGCCGATCGGATCTGGAAGCCATCGCGAAACATCTTGCCGATCAACAGCGGCTGCCCGATATTCTGGTGAATGGAGCGGGGGTCAATTCGCCGACTCCGTTTCTCGAGATCACCGACGACGAGTGGGATCGCATCATGAATGTGAACCTGCGCGGCGTCCGTCTGGCGTGCCAGGTCTTCGGAGCGCAGTTGCTCGCGAAGCAGGCTCCGGGATCAATCATCAACATCGCGTCATTGAGCGCAATTACTCCGCTCTCCCGCGTGTTTACGTATTCGGCCAGCAAGGCGGCGGTGCTGAATCTGACACAGAACCTGGCACGCGAATGGGCTCCGCAGAAGATCCGCGTGAATGCGTTGTCGCCAGGTTTCTTCCCTGCCGAGCAGAATCGAAAAGTCCTAACGGCAGACCGCATCGACAGCGTCATGCGCCACACGCCAATGAAGCGTTTTGGCACGCCGGATGAACTCGCGGGGGCCGTATTGCTGATGGCCTCACCGACCGCCGGAAGCTTTTTAACCGGCGCGAATCTGGTGGTCGATGGTGGCTTCACGGCGATGACGATTTAGCAGAATTCGAGTGATGATCGACCGCTTTATTTCAACCCCGCCGCAATCTTCTCGACGTTGTGCCGCACCATTCCGATATAGGTCCCCTCGGGTGTGCCCGCTTTGCCCATCGCGTCTGAAAACAGCTCGCCGCCGCGAGCGACCTGGTGGCCACGCTGACCGCAGCCTTCGATCAACGATTGCATATTGCGTTCGCTGATGCTCGACTCGGTGAAGACCGATTTGATCTCGTGTTCGGTGATGAATGTCACCAGTTCGTTGATCTGCTTGACCCCGGCTTCACCTTCGGTGCTGATCCCCTGGATGGCTTTGACTTCGATGTCATACGCCCGGCCAAAGTAACGAAACGCATCGTGGGCCGTCACCAGAACGCGCCGCGCCTTCGGAATCGACGCCAGCTTTTCGGTGCATTCCGTATGCAGTTTTTCCAGTTCACCCCGATACTTCGTCGCCCGCTCGGCAAACTCTGTCGCATGGGCCGGATCGAGCTTTTCAAGCACCGCACGAACAGGCTCAATCGTCTCCGCCCAGAGGGAGACATCAAACCACACGTGTGGGTCGTGAAAGCTGCCTTCCGCATCGGAATTCAGCAGGCGGTCTTTGGGCAGATGTTCGGCAAGAGCACAGGTCAGCTTGCGTCGCGACAAGCGCGACAGCGTATCCGCGAGCTTGCCTTCCAGATGCAGTCCCGAATAGCAGATCAGATCGGCAGTCTCCAGGATGCGGACATCGCCGGGCGAAGCCTTATAGAGATGCGGGTCGACGCCTTCTCCCATCAATTGGAGGATTTCAACGTGCGAGCCACCGACCTCGCGGACGACATCGGCCACCATCCCCGTGGTGCAGGCGACCTTCCACTTTGTCTTTCCCGACGAGGTTGCCGTTGCAAGGGAACTGGAAGACTCACAACCGATGGCAATCAGACAGCACAAACCTAGCGCGATCAAACACGCTCGACGCCCCGAACTCATACAACACACTAATCCACGGAAAAGATCTCTGGCACTGTCGGCGACAACGTTGCCAGATCGAAATGCTTTGATGCGAAAGCACCGATGATAGGGCAAAATTAAAATTTTGCAATATCAAAATCTAAATCCGGACGGAGTTTGTTTAGCTCAGGCAACAAAAGGAGAGGAACGATCTCAGACCACGGCCGGGGTCGCCATCAATTCGCGAATGTCCTTCAGCAGCGCATCGACGTCTTCGTCAGTCGTATCCCACGACGTCATCAGGCGGCAACCACCGGCACCGATGAACGTGTAGAACCGCCAGCCGCGGGCCTTCAGCCCTTCGCAGGTCTCTATCGGCAATCGCACAAAACAGGCGTTGGCTTCGCGCGGGGCGAGAAATTCCACGCCGGGGATCGCTAGCAGACCTGTCTCCATGCGGGCGGCGGCTCGATTGGCGTGCTGGGCGTTCTTGAGCCAGGCGCCGCTCTGCAGGAGGCCGACCCACGGGGCTGCGAGGAAACGCATCTTGGATGCGAGTTGGCCCGATTGTTTGCAGCGATAGGCGAATTCGTGTGCCAATTCGTGCTTGAAGAAGACGATCGCTTCGCCGACGGCCATGCCATTCTTCGTGCCGCCAAAACAGAGAACGTCGACTCCTGCCTTCCAGGTGATTTCCTTCGGAGCGACACCCAAAGTCGCCACGGCATTGGCGAAACGAGCCCCGTCCATGTGGAATCGCAAATCGTAGCGTCGGGTCACTTCGTGCAGTGCTTGCAATTGCGGAAGCGTATAGACAGTACCCATTTCGGTCGATTGCGTGACGCTCAGCACCCGCGGCTTAGGGTAGTGAATGTCAGTCCGTCTTAAGACGGTTTCCGCGACGGCGTCGGGTTCGACTCGGCCTTCGGCACCCGGCAGTGGCAGAAGCTTGGTGCCGTTCGAGAAGAACTCGGGAGCACCGCATTCGTCGGTTTCCACATGCGCCAATTGATGGCACACGATGCTGTGATAGGACTGGCAAATCGCGGCCAGGGCGAGAGCATTGGCCGACGTGCCGTTGAAGGTGAAGAACACTTCGCAATCGACTTCAAATAGCTGTCGCAACAAGTCCGTGGCCCGAGCGGTCCAGGCATCGTCCCCATAGCCAGGGGCGTGACCGCAATTCGCATCCGCCATCGCCTGCCAGGCTTCAGGGCAGATACCCGAATAGTTGTCACTGGCAAACTGGCGACGGGCCAGCGGCGACGGATGATCGGCGTGACTTCGCCGCCAGGGATTAGGATGCGTCATGTTCTCCAAACTCATCAAGAAGGCCTCTATAGCAAGCGTGGATAGAAGTGTAACGTGAATGGGGACTGAATAGTCAAGCGGGCGCGGGATGGGTTTGAAATGACGAATGACGAAATCCGAATGACGAATGAATGACCAAATCCCAATGTCGAATGCCGAATACGCTCCGATCGAGTTGCTCGCGGGGCTCAACCAGCGCTGTCCAACATGACGGTCACAAAGGCTGAACAACCACGCCTTCTAAGTACACCCAGTTTGGTTATTCGACATTGGTCATTCTTTCGTCATTCGGATTTCGTCATTCGTAATTGCTTCCTGCCAGCCCCCTCGACAACGCTGAAAAACACGGATTCTGCTTTGAGTCCGGCCTGTCAGTCGATACACTTAATAGTGAAGCAGTCTGGACACCGCTAAGTCGCCGGGGTTCACTGCCAGGGCGACTGTCTTGAGGGCCGGCCATGAGCACAGATGAGAATTGGGACGACGTCGAACCAGTTGAACTGGCAGATCTCTCACGGAATGCGCCTGAGGCCGAGCCTTCCCCGGCTCCGACCGACGAAGAAATCGATGCAGAAATGCCTCACCGCGATCGTCGGCTCGATATGCGTCCGAGCGCTGCCCGCCGACTGGACCGCCGCCTCAATAACAAGACTTTGGACCGTCGACTGCATCCCCTGCCTGGTTTTGCTCAACCGATTTCTGACGATCAGACGAGCGACCACGACGCCGAGAAGATGACTTCCGACGAATGGCAGGAGGACTCGGTGCCTGTCACCGAGGAACTGCACGATGACGAGGTCGATACAGACTCGAGTGCGGAATACGATCCGGATCAGTACGACGCCCATTCAGACTACGACGAATTCGACGATGCCGAAACGGAATACGAACCAGCGACTGCTGAAGCGTCGTCTGAGACGGCCGGTGATCTGGTAGAAGACGATGGCTCGTACGATGTGATTATCGAGCCCGATCTCGACGAACAGCCACATGGCCTGTCCACGCGCTGGTTGGCAGCCATCGTCGTCAGCCTGGTGTTGCATGCCTGGATGGGGTCGACACTGTCTTCGGTAACGATCGAAGATCGCGAATACGAGGGCGTCATACCGATTGAGTCTCGCATCGCGCACCTGGAACCGGTCCCGGAAGAAGACGAGCAGATCGTCGAGTACGAGCTCGCGAATCCCAATGATTTGGAGAAAGAACAACTGACGTCGCTCAACGCTCAAAGCGTCGGGCTGGTCCTGTCAGAAAAGCCGGTTCAAGAAGCCGCCCCGCAATTGCTTGAGGTGGTGTCGGTGGAGATGCGAGACGTAGCACCCGCCTACGACATTCCCGAAGGGACTGAAGTCGATGAGTCGATCGTCGTCCAGGGGACCAATGGCGAGGGCATCATCCAGCTCGATGCCGCGCTCGACCGCGTCACCTGGGAAATCGCCGCCAACTTGAAAGAACGTAAGGTGCTGATCGTCTGGTTGCTGGATGCATCCGGCAGCCTCAAGGAGCAACGCAAAGATGTCACGAAACGCATGCGGCGGATCTATGGTGAATTGCAGGCTCTGGAGACTGCCGGGCAAGTTCCCAATCAAGATCAGCCGGTCTTGAGTGCGGTCGTGTCATTTGGCTTGAAGACGACGTTTATGACTCCGAATCCCACCCCCAAGGTGGATGATATTATCAGTGCCCTGGAAAAGGCTCCGTTCGATGAGTCGGGTGTCGAGAATGTGTTTGGCGCCGTGAAACAAGTCCTCGACAAGTGGCAGGGCATGCGGACTCAACAGGGCCGTCGGATTCTGATCATGACGATCACGGACGAAGCAGGTGATGATTATGGCACGAGTTTGAATAGCTCGATTACGATGCTGAACCGCCTGGGCGGAAAAGCCTATGTCATTGGGCCTCCGGCGATCTTCGGCAAACGACAGGGATTCATCCCCTATCTGGCCCCTGAAGATGGCAAGACCTATCAGATTCCGGTCGACATTGGTCCGGAATCGGCAATGGCCGAAAATGTGCAATTGCCCTTCTGGTTCAATGGTCCGCAATACGACAACCTGTCGTCGGGCCTGGGACCATACGCTCTCGCCCGACTGGTGCATGAGACGGGCGGGGCCTATTTCATGACCAATATGACGACCTCGACCGGATTGGCGGCGACGGGATCGTATGGTTCTCAAACCATGAAGATGTTTACGCCCGACTACAAGTTCGGCACACCCGAAGAATACATGCGCAGTCTGAATAAGCATCCGCTGCGCCAGGCAGTCTACAATGCAGGGCAGCTCAGCCTGAAGTACAAAGCGCTGGGGACGCCCAACCTCGAGATGCGCGTGACTCCTGCCAACTATTTGCAAATCCTGGCAACGTCACAACCGCTGGTCGCAGTCAGCACGGCCTTGATCGAAACGACTCTGATGGCCTTCAGTCCGAAGCTGGAACTGGAGTATACGAAGGAAACATCGCTCCGCTGGCGAATGGCCTACAACCTCTGTTATGGACGCCTGCTGGCTCAACGCCTGAGGAATTATGAATACAATTCGGCGTTGGCTCAGTTGAAGTTGCTGGGAGCGCAGGACATCGCCTCGAAGAGCAACCACTGGATCTTCCGGCCGGATGTGAATATCAACTATGCCGCCGGTATGAAGAAGCCCAAGGATCTAGCCGAGTCCCTCCTGAAACGCTGCATCACCGAAGCACCTGGGACGCCGTGGGCGATCCTGGCGGCTCGCGAGCTGCAGTATCCGTTTGGCATTAAGGTCATCGAGCAATATGAAAAACCGGCCCCGCCACCCCCCGAACGCATGGACCCGGCGAACTTGACCGGCAAGAAGAAGGGCGTCTTGCTGCTGGCGGACGACAAGAAAAAAATGCCCACCAAGCCAGCCGCGCCGCCACCGCCGCCCAAGCTGCCGAAGTTCTAATTTGGGTAGTTATTCGTCGATTCTTCGAAGATTTCGGAGCGACCGACGAATCACTGATGGAGCGTTTCTAAGGGCAGACGCCTGAAAGGCATACTGGAATCGAATCATGTTTCGTTGGAGACGAAGCCTTTCTCTGAGTTTGATTCTTGGGTGCAGTGGTTGGGTTCATGGAGCAGATCCCAAACCACAAGTGCCGCCTGAGGAACCACCCATGCCCGTCTCACGCCCCAACATCAAGATCCACACGCTGGGTGGCGTTCAATTCTGGGGCGATGTGGCCTACTTTCGCGGCTGGCATATCCAGCGGAACGTCTTCAGCGGGCACCACCGGTTGCTGGATGCCCAGGACATCCGCCATGCCTGGGGCACCCGCGAGGAGTGCGACGCCAAATTGAAACAGATTCGGGAGGACGAAAAACTTCCCCCGATGAGCGGTTCGGCGGTGATCTTGCTGCACGGACTGGGACGTTCCGATAAGTCAGTCTCCAAGCTGAAACAGCATTTTGAAAAGGCTGGCTATTATGCCGTCGCGATGAACTATCCGAGCCTGCGGGCAAGCGTTCAGGAGAACGCCGAGTACTTGCATCAGGTTATTGAATCGCTGGAAGGGATCGAAAAGGTCCATCTGGTCGGTTTCAGCATGGGAGGGATTGTCACGCGACAATGCCTGGCGGAACACAACGAACCCCGTCTGGGGCGAGTGGTCTTTATCGGCTCGCCGAATCAAGGAGCTGAGCTAGCGACGTTGCTGAAGGACTGGTGGGCCTTCAAGACATTCGTCGGTCCCGCCGGCCAGGAGTTAGCGACCGCCCCGCATGGTCTCGCGCCCAAGTTGCCAGCACCGAGTTGCGAGTTCGGCATTATCGCAGGCTGCCGCGGTGCCGATGGCGGCTACAATCCCTTGATTCCGGGCGATGACGACGGGACGGTCAGCCTGGAAAGCACACGACTGCCGGGGGCCTCGGACTTCATCACAGTGCATGCCTTGCACCCGCAGTTGTTGCACACCCCCAGCGTCTTCGCGGCGACTCGGCATTTTCTCGAACACGGCCATTTCCAGCCGGATCGAGATCCCGAGCCAATCCCACTGGAAGCGCCCGAGGGCCCGCCGGAAAAAGTAGAAACGCCTTAATTTGGACTGCGGCGATTCATCGCAGCTTTTACTTCGGGACAACCTTACTGCGAATGTAGGGTCCCAATAAACAGCACGTCGTCCCAAATGAGAAAGCGGTGATGAATCACCGCAGTCCAAATTATTTACCCGTAAGCGCTGTCTGCACCAGATCGGGAACGAGCTTCTGTAACACCTCGTGCGTGGCTTGCACGTCAATCTGCTCGCGCGGCATACCGGGAATCACTTGATAGCGATTCAAACGGAGTTGCCCCGGCATCTGCAGGACGATCTCGTAATAACGAGTCTGATCCGCCTGGACGTCAGGCCGCGTTGAACGAATCTGAGCCTGTCCCGTCTGCGGATCGAACTCGATCGTGTCGAGCTGTTCCAGCAGATAGGTCACGCGTTGGCAGACATCGTCGGCCCACTGCTTCAATTGCCCGGGGGCCGTGTGCGAGAAGGGCGGCACATTCAGCCGCAATTCGCGGAAGCCGCAACTGTAGCGCTCGGCGGTCGTCACGTCCAACTCGAGATGGACATCGGCAGGTTCGGTTACATTGACGATTTGGACGCCCGGGCCGGCGAAGCCGGCCATCCCCTGCAAGGTTTGCAGCAACTGAGTGATGAGTGACATGATAGCCTCCTCGCGAGGGCTCAAAATTCGATGCCTGTGGTGGTACCGCCCGGTCTTGCTACGGCGGGCTGTCCTACGATGCTGGCTCTCAGGTGCCTGACGAATTTCAATGCCATCGTCTAGTTGCCGGTCAATTTTTCTAAGCCTGAGACCTTTCTACTCCTATCGTCCAAATTGTATGGCGCACATCCTGTTCGTCATGTTCCGAATTCGGAACGAGGGGCGGGAGCAGCCACACGACTGCCTGCTGATCCACCTCCTCACAAAAATACTTATCTGATTGGCCCTGTTCGCGTTACTTCGATTCGTGTGTATGCCCATCAAACGAAAGCACACGCGGTTTGTCATCCACCATGGTCTCAATATGCACCGGTCGCCGCCACAGTTTTTGCAAATTCACCAGCGTGTCCTGTGCGTAGTCCTGCTTTAATTCTATGCCTTGATACCGATGTGCCAGATAGAGTTCACCGCGATTTTTGTAGTTTCCATCCTGCACATAAATAAATGGTCGGCCGTGATTCGTCAGGCTGTCGAGTAATTGCCGCTTAATTGCAGCAAATTCACGCGAAGCGATCTCGTAATAGTCGTTCTCTTCGTTAAATCGATACTGAAACAGATTCTGCTGAATGCAGAATTCCGGCGTGAGATAATTGTCAATAAACGTCACATCGTTGTGGACACGTCGTACTTCAAAGATTTTCTCGCGACCCAGTCCCAGTTGTCGATCCCACTTCATTTTCGTTTGCATGTCATCGCAGTTTTCCCATTCGGGTCCGAACTTGCCTTTGTTCCAGCGGTCTTCAATGTCGCGCAGCAACTCGATCCCTAACTTATAGGGATTCAACCGGTTACGACTGGTCGCCATCGTGCCGCTGTGATGATCGGCGTAGTCGATGAAGTCCGCGTCGGTGACGCCGTGATGCGTCATGATGGTCGAGTGCCAGAAACTGGCCCAACCTTCATTCATGATCTTCGTCTGCCCCTGAGGCGCGAAATAATAGGCTTCGTCCCGGATGATCGAAAGAATGTCATGTTGCCACGGTTGCAACGGGGCATGCTCGAGGAGAAACAGCAGGACGTCACGTTGCGGTTCTTCGGGGAATGACCGCCGGGCCCGCGATTCTTCTGCGCGCTTCTTGATCTCTTCCTCTTCCGCATCGATCGCCGTCCGAGGATTCACGAACGGGTCGAGATAGCCCTTGGTCGCGAAACGGGCCGCGTGGTGTTCACCATCATCATCTTCGTCTGCCCCCTCATCGTCCCGCGTGCCCTCCAGATGCTTGTCGTCGCGCCGCGGTTTCAGTTCGTTGGGCATGAGGGTCTTGTTGCGGGAAGGAGTCCTCTGGATATGGGGCGAGTACATATCAATCAGGTCTTCGAGCGACAAGCAAGCGTCAATGAACTCTTCGACTTTCTCGTGACCGATGCGATCAATGTAACGCCGCGCCCGGGCTCCATGATTGGCCATCTGGTCGAGCATCTTGCGATTTGTGTGTGAGAACCAGGCATTGTTCTTGAAGAAGTCGCAGTGACCATACACGTGAGCAATCACCAGCTTCTGATCGGTCAGCGAATTGCACGACAGCAGATAGGCGTAGCACGGGTCCGTATTGATCACCATTTCGTAGATCTTCTGCAGACCGTACGAATAGCCCTTCATCAGCTCGTCATATTGGGCACCGAATCGCCAGTGGGGATAGCGTGTCGGGAAGCCTCCATAAGCGGCGAACATGCTCAACTCTTCATAGTCAAGCATTTCGAATATAGTGCGATAGAAATCGAGGCCGTAGTCAGCGGCGTGCCCTTCCATTTCGGCCTGAATATCAGCCAGTTCGGAAGGGAGCGGACGATAGGTTGAGATGGCCATAAGATCCCCAATCCACAAACAACTCTTGGTAAGCCCCGTCCCGTAAGGGCGGGGATTCTGTAGCCTGACTCTCTGAGTCGGGTGCTTAGTCCTTACAACTCCCGACTCAGAGAGTCAGGCTACAATCATTTCCCCTTACCCAAGAACGTCTTAATCGAATTATAGATGGCGTCCTTATTGGGGATTTCACTCAGCACCAGATTTTCATGCTGATTCGCGATCTTATTGAGTTCCCGCATGTAGTCTCCCGACCCATACGGGCTTTCGACTTGGCCGTAGCAGAACAGGTTGCAGTGCGGGATCAAGTCCTCGGTCAGCATTTTGATGCAGGCCTTGTTGTCCTCACCCCAGTTGTCGCCGTCGGAAAACTGGAAGCAGTAGATGTTCCAGTCGGCGGAAGGATATTCGGTCGAGATAATCTTGCGCGCCACTTCATACGCCGCCGAGATCTTCGTGCCGCCGCTTTCACGTGTGTGGTAGAAGGTATCTTCATCAACCTCTTTCGCGGCGGCGTCGTGAATGATGTACCGCGTCTGAATCCCGTCGTACTGACTTTGCAGCCACGTATCGATCCAGAACGATTCCGTCCGCACAATCTCCTTCTGATCGTCCGTCATCGAACCCGAGACATCCATCATGTAGATGATCGCCGCATTGGCCTGAGGCACGAAGATCGACTTCGAACCGCGATACAACTGGTCTTCCTTCATCGGAATGATGACCGGCTTCAGCACGTTGTAATCGTTGGACGCAATCATGCGGCGCAAAGCATTCTTGTACGTGCGTTTGAAATGCCGCAGCGATTCCGGGCCCTTCTGATTGATGCTGTTGTACTTGTCCTTCTGAGCTGAAATCGTGTCCTTGCCCTTGGGCACAATCCGCGGCAGTTCGAGCTCCTGACCAAGCATTTCAGCCAGTTCGTCCAGGCTCACTTCCACTTCACGAACATGGCCGCCCGGTTGATCTCCTGCCTGGCCGTTACCGTCCTGATCATCTCCCTGGCCTTTGCCAATGGGCTGACCGACATCGCCCTCACCCTGGCCCGCGCCGCCCGAGTTTTTCTCACCGTGTCGAAAGTGCGGAATCTCGATATTGGGGACTGGGATGCTGACAAACTCACGTCCCTTGCGGCCGATCATTTCGCCGTTCGAAATATACTTGCGAAGCTGTTGGCGCACCTTGCCCCGCACGATTTCTTTGAATCGACCGAGATCCTGGTCAATACTGCGGGACATGATTTGGCCCTCCAATACTCAATATGTCTACTGTGTCGTTATCTTGCGTGCTTCCAACGTGCTTTCAATCGCCTCCCGGATGGCGGGATCCGTGGTCGATTGCTCCAATTTCTTCAACATCTCATCGCCTTTCTTCAACACCGCATCGCCGTTTCCATGACGCCTGATATACCGCCCGTACTCGTTCGCCCCCATCGACTCAATCGCGCGTAGAAGCTGAGGCTGGTCCTTGAACTCCAACATTTTTTGCGCTGCAGTCTCATAAACCTCGGTGTCGATCATTGACCGTAAGTACTTGTCACCCCAGAGATCCCAAAACCGTTCGGCGAATTGATCGCTACGGGCAGCGAGCTTCGGACTCAACGTCCCCAATGCAGGATCGTCCCGTCTCATCAGCGTTACTAGGACTGCCAATCGTGCGGTCGTATGCTCGCTAGGGGTCTCCAGAAACGTCACCAACTGCGGGGTCGCGTGATTTGCGAGTAATCTCAATCCGAGCCCCGCCGTGTGAAAAGCTTTCACATCATCGGGATCCAAAAATTCCTCGGCCAAATACGAGTTCCAATCACCGTACTGGTAGTTGGGTTCGCGGCCTAAAACCTCCCAAACAAACTCCGGTCGATAACCGTCAAAAAAACTGAGAATACTGCTGATAGCTTCCGGCGAATTGCCCTGCCGGCCAAACGCAATCAACGCCTTCAGAATTTCGATTTTCCGTTCGGGACATAATTCTGTTTGCAACTCCACGGACCATTCCGCAAATACGCGTCCCTTGTACGTCAGAGGGCGTGGAGCACTTTTTGTCGCGACCCCAGGCGCGGGTGCGGACGGATCTGCCCAGACCCCGATGGTCGCGGCAGATGCGAATACAACCACCAGCAAGATAGGGATTAAGCCACGCATGATCTCTTGAACCTTCCCTGGTAGTCTCCAGATGGCGACGGCACCGTAGGACGGGTCTCCAGGCCCGTCCGTGCCCGTAATTTGCACCTTGCATGGACGCTAGCAGCGTCCGCCATGTGGCCGACCCTGCTAGCGTCGGCGTCTCACTTTCGATCCGCGGATTTCTCACGAAATCCGCTACCCGCCCGACTCTGGAGAGTCAGGCTACAACATTACTTCGAATGCTTCGCATCGCCGCGAGCGAAAATGCTCGCCACGTATTGCAGCACGTCCGTGGCCGATTCGTCGTTGTAGCCGTAGTCGCGGATCAGACGGCCCTTCACGATGTCAATCTTCATCTGCGTGTCGGCGTCCACGACCTTGGAGACCAGGCTGGTCAACTTGATCGTGTCCTTCTGATCCTCGAACAATTTCAGTTCGATGGCCTTCTGCAGACGTTCGTTCGTCTTGTAATTAAAACTCTTGCCATCGAGCGACAACGCGCCGATGTAGTTCATGATCTCGCGTCGGAAGTCATCCTTCCGCGTGTCGGGGATGTCGATACGCTCTTCGATCGACCGCATCAGTCGTTCGTCCGGTTCTTCCTGCTGACCGGTGAACTTGTTGCGGACCTTCTCGCGTTGCGTGTAGGCTTTCACGTTGTCGATGTAGTTGCCGCACAGGCGTGTCAACGCTTCTTCGTCCGCTGCGATCGCTCGCTGGACTTCGTTCTTGACGATGTCGGTGTACTCTTCCTTCACGACCGCGATCAGATGCCGGTATTGCTCACGCAATTCTTCGCTGGCAATCAGCGAATGATGTTTGAGGCCGTTCTCGAGCTCATTCAAAATCATGAATGGATTGAGGCTCGTGGCGGCAGTATTGCTGACCAACGCATTCGAAATCTTGTCCTGCACATAACGGGGAGAAATCCCGCGCAGCCCTTCGGTTTTCGCCTCATTCCGGAGTTGCTCAATGTTGTCGAGCGTAAAACCGGGCAGACTCTTGCCGTTATAGAGCTTCAATTTCTGCAGCAGCGACAGACCCGCGTGCTTCGGTTCTTCCAGTCGGGTCAGGACCGCCCACATGGCCGCAATCTCAATCGTGTGCGGAGCGATATGCTTCCCGCGCACGCGTCGAGCGTTATAGTCTTTCTCGTAGATGCCGATCTCATCGTTCAGCCGCGTGACATAGGGCACGTCGATCTTCACCGTACGATCTCGCAAAGCCTCCATGAACTCGTTCGACTGCAGTTTGCGATATTCCGGTTCATTGGTGTGGCCAATGATGACCGTGTCGATATCGGTCTGCGCGAACTTCTTCGGCTTGATCTTGTGTTCCTGAGACGCACCCAACAGGTCGTACAAGAACGCCACGTCCAGCTTCAAAACTTCGATGAATTCGATCATCCCACGATTGGCAACGTTGAATTCGCCATCGAAGTTGAACGCCCGCGGATCACTGTCGCTGCCATACTCGGCGATCTTGCGATAGTTGATGTCGCCGGTCAGTTCTGTCGAATCCTGGTTCTTTTCGTCCTTGGGCTGGAACGTACCGATTCCCAGGCGATCCTGTTCCGAAAGAATCAGTCGCTTGATGACGACATCCTTGACGACTTTGGTCCAGTCGCCATCCGCAGTCTTCAGCCGTTCGTTGAACATGAACCGGCACAGTGGGCAGAGATCACCATTGATTTCGACCTCGTACGGATCCGGCCGGTCGGCCTGGCCTTCGTTCAAGAAATTGAGAACGGCGGCCCGGTCACCCACCGGCACCAGATGCAATGGTTCTTCGCGCATCGGGCACCAAGTGATTGTGCCGTCCTCATTGCGCCAGCCATACGAGTAGATCGCACCGTCGTCGGTCTGGCTATAACGTTCTAATCCGCGTTTCAACAAGCGGGCGATCGTGCTCTTGGACGAGCCGACCGGTCCATGAAGCAACAGCACGCGGCGTTCACTGCCGTACTTCAAAGCGGCACTCTTGAAGACGTTGACCAGTTCCATCAAGGCCTTGGTCAGTCCGAAAATCGCATCGCGACCCTCACCGTCAGGGTCATCGAAGAAGCGATAACGGATGAGGCTTTCCTTGCTGGAATCGACCAGATACGTCCCGTAGGACTTCACCATGTCATACAATCGTTCGTAGGACGAACGAGTGACGCGGGGCGTCAAGCGGACGATTTCGAGGTATTCTTCGAATGTTCCTTCCCAATGCTCCTGGCGGAAGACATCGGGGCGATGTTGCTTTGAGATTTGATCCAGTAATGAGCTGCCTGTACCCATGGCACACCTCCTGTAAGACTCGGCCCGGCAGGTCTTGCGAATCTCGGGGAGGCACTCGCCACCCTCGGGGCAAAACGGCCCTGCAGCCAAAATTAACCGGGGTCTCTCCATCACCGCCAACGCGCTATCACGCCCAGAAGGGCCTGTCTGCGGGGGGCACGAAACGGTCGTGGGAGCCCGCCAACAAGTCCACGGTGGAGATGAATCGACCCTCCGTGGTCAGACACCGGCTTGTGAAACAGCGGGATTGTTCACCGGCGAGATGAGATTAATGCGAGCACGAGGCCACGTCCAAGTGACGGGCCGCACTAACGCTCACCGTCGGGCGAGACGCCTCTCCATCTATATGGTAGAGACTTCTCTCTCAGCGATCATGGTTAGATGACCAAGCTTTGTCAGAGCATGTTATTATTATCATGTCTGCGCGATTCAAGTAAAGAGGGGTTTCAGAACACCCGGAAAATCTGCGGAATCCAGGGTGTTTGAACTGGACAATTAGAAGTAGGCGGGACAGGGCAGATACAAGCTCGAAGCGCGAGCGAGTGCATTATTCGCGTCT
>JAQGHS010000345.1 GCA_028291605.1 Planctomycetaceae bacterium
ATTGGGTCACTTGCTGGGTGCATCAGGCGGTGTCGAATTCGTGATTTCGGTGATGGCACTGCTGAATCAGGTCGCCCCTCCCACGATCAACCTCGATAACCCCGATGAAGATTGCGATCTGGATTATATCCCGCATCAGGCTCGATCTGTGCGCCTCGAACGCGTGCTGTCCAACAGCTTCGGCTTTGGCGGTCACAATGCGTGTTTGATTATCGGGAAGATCTAGAGCCAGCTGCATCGAGGGACGGGTCTCCAGGCCTGTCAGTCCCACGTAACTTTTCAGTCGAACAATGAGCCACCAGTTGCTGGCATTTCTTTGTGTCCTTCGTGGCCTTCTGTAAAAAAGAATTTGAACAGAAGATCACAAGACCACGAAGATTCGATAGTAAGAGTCAATCAGTGGTTATATTTTGCCACGACCTTATTCGTGTGATTCGTGTGATTTGTGTAATTCGTGGTTCTTCTGCATAGGAACTTATCAACCACGAATCACTCGAATGACATGAATGGGCTCGGACGGGCCTGGAGACCCATTCCAAGGAACACGTCAAGTCTCTGCACGCCTCAGCCGAATATAAAGAAGATGCGGTAAATTCGCGCACGTCGGAATAATCCGACCGCGCCAGAGCCGCGCCGGGCATTCAACCTGATCGGCGTTTGCCCAAACTGCCTATATTGATTGGAATTCAGGATGAAGCCCACTCTTTCGATCGCTTTATTGGTTTGCCTGTCGTTGAACGTCGGTTGTGCCAACAAGACACGAACTGGTGCCTTGGTGGGAACAGGTGCCGGAGCCGGTGTGGGTGCCGTAATCGGCCACCAGATTGGCAAAGAAAAAGAAGGTGCCCTGATCGGGGCCGCCATCGGTGGAGTAACCGGATCCATTCTCGGACACAAAGACGACATCAAAGACGAGCAAGCTTCGACCGCTCGCAATGTCGCTCATATGGAAGAAGAACGAGCGGCCAGCGCGCGAGCGATGTCCAATTTCGACGTGATCGAAATGTCCCACGCGCAGATGTCAGAAGGTCTCATTATCAGCACGATTCAAGATCGTGGCGGTGCGTTTGACACTTCTCCCAATGGCATCATTGGCCTGAAAAAAGATGGCGTCAGTGAAACTGTGATCATGGCGATGCAGCGACACAACAAGACGCGTTGATTGTCTTGTCTCCCCGAGACGAGTTTTCAGCGAGCGGTTCGCGAAAGATTCCCCAGGCATTTGGCTTGGGGATTGTCTTTTAAATACTTGATGCGTAAGTGTTTGCGGCAACAAGAATCGTCTTCGCAGGCCGCCGCAATTCTGACAACTTGAGAACAATGCTATCGCCGCGAGGCAGTTACGCCGAAAATAGCTGAGTTTTGTGTAGAATAGTGGCTTGGTACCAACCGCAAGTGAGGAAAGCGCGGACTGAATAGTTCGCCCGACCGTTTCAGCCTGCCAGACATCAGGCTATACGGATTCTGGCGCGGAGGCTATCCTTCCCTGCGGAAAACTTGCAAGTCGAACGACAGCCCCAATGCCTTTCGGGGACGCTAGGCAAACGGGCGGTGTAGATAGAAGAGCGAAGAGTATGCTGGGCACGTCAAAACGGCAAATTGCCATCACTGGGGTCGGTGTCATCAGTCCGTTAGGAATTGGCATCGAGGAATTCTGGGCTAATCTGTCAGCCGGACGCAGCGGAATCACGAAGGTCGATCTGATCAATGATTCAGCCCTGCCCGATCATATCGGCGGTCAGGCCCGCGGCTTCAACGATAAGAAGGCCAGGGAACTCGTCCGTCCGAAAAAAAGCATCAAAGCGATGTGTCGCGAAATCCAGATGGGTGTCGCGAGTGCCATGGTGGCTCTCGAAGTCGCCGGATTGGGAGATGGACAAACCGCGGTCGCCCCGGAACGCCTGGGAATCGACTTCGGCGCCAATCTGATGCTCAGCCCGCCGGAAGTGCTGGCTCGGGGGGCTCTGGCCTGCTGCGAAGAAGGTGCGTTTCAGTTTCACCACGAGATGTGGGGCAAGATTGGACTAAGCATGATGGAGCCGCTGTGGTTGCTGCTCTTCCTGCCGAATATGCCTGCCTGTCACATTGGAATCTCCGCCGACGCTCGCGGTCCAAGTAATTCGTTAACGATGGCCGAAGCGTCTGGCGGCCTGGCCATTTCTGAAGCCATCCGGATTCTGGAGCGCAATAGCGCCGACGTGATGATCTGCGGTACGACCGGAACCACACTGCATGCGGTACAGAGCATGCACGCGGTGATGTGGAATGAACTGGCACCGTCACTCGGAGGTGACCCGACAAAAGCAGTACGGCCGTTCGATTTGAATCGCACAGGGCAAGTTGTGTCGGAAGGTGCCGCGACGATCATTCTCGAAGACCTGGAACATGCCACCGCGCGTGGTGCCAAGCTTTTCGGCCGCATTCTGGGTGCGGGATCCGCGTGCGTCTCCAAGAGCCAGGGAGTCGGCAATCTGCGCGGTGCGTTGAAATTGGCCATGCAAAACGCGTTGCGCGACGCTGGTTTGCAGCCCTCGGACATTGGACATGTCAACGCCCATGCGGAAGGCGATCCGAAAGACGACGTCGAGGAAGCCTTGGCGATTCACGACGTCTTCGGCAGCCTCGGATTGACGATTCCCGTGACCGCACTCAAGAGCTATTGGGGCAACCCCGGAGCGAGCTGCGGGACCTTGGAACTTGTGGGTTCCCTCCTGGCCGTCGATCACGGAGTTGTCCCCCAGACCTTGAACTACGAGACACCCGACCCGAAATGCCAGTTGAATGTCGTGCATGGTGAGCCGTTGAAGATTTCGAACAAAGTCTTCATCAAAACGAGCGTCACCAAGGCCGGCCAGGCGACCGCGATCGTGGTAGCGGGGGAGTGAAAGTCGTTGATCGCTCCGCGATCGAAACGCGCTCGCAGTAGCGAAGCCGAAACGCCTATCCGCTGTCAGTCGCCGGGCGCGAGCCCACGGTCCAAAAGCTATCGAGTACGACATCAGGTCAGACGTCGCCAGTTTCGTCGGGGGGATGACATCATTTGAAGACAATCCCACCCAGCTACTGCGATTGCGTATGATCGCGGAGCGATCAACCATTATCTTTGCCACCAGACTTCGATCGTCGCACCGCGGCCTTCGGTTGTCAGCACGCGAATTTCGCCGCCGTGCATTTGGGCGATTCTCCAGCACTTGGATAATCCGAATCCCAGACCGCGGCCAGCCGGGCGACCCGAATAAAACGGGTCGAACAGATGTTCGCGGACCTCGACCGGAATCCCGGGACCGTCGTCGGTCAGGGTGATCACCGCCCAAGGCCGTCCGTCAACTTCGTCCTGGCGAGCGTCCAGTGTGAGCACGATCCCCGGACGATCACTCGCCTCCAGGCTGTTGCGAACGAGACTGCTGAATAAGACGAGCAACTGCGCGCGATCGCCAGATACTGTTAGCTCGGGTGGGATCTCAACGGTGATCTCGGCGGCCTGCTTGAGTCGTAAATCGGCCTGCGATTCTACGGCCTGACGAACAACAGGTAGCAACTCCACTCGCTCCATCCGCGGTTCCGGTGGGCGGGCGAAGAGGATCACATCACCGATCATATCCCGGATGCGGAGCGCCTGGCCGCCGATGATCTCCAGCGCATGCCGACGTTCTGCATCCGATTCACCGCTCAGCAGCAGTTGAGCACGCCCGGCAATCGTCGCGACCGGGTTGTTGATTTCGTGTCCGGCACCGGCCGCAAATTCGCCGAGCGCTTCGAGCTTGCTCGTTTCGAGCACGCGTTCGAGTTCAACCAGGAACTCCTCGCGCTGCTGCGGTGTGATCGACGCCGGCGGCAGCCAGCGATCAAGCATCGCGGCCAACTGCAAGCGTAGTGGTTCAGGTCGTCCAACGGTCATCGAATTGAAAGTACTTTCAGTGGGGAAGTGGAAAGTGGCGAGTGGTGAGTGGCGAGAAGGGAACTCGTGTCGCATTTCTCTCGCCACTCACCACTCACCACTCGCCACTTCGAGCAAAGCCCGCACTACTTGCCATCATCCTGAGGATAGACCAATACGCGGTCGTGAGACAGCAGCACCAGATCATCCAGCCCGTCCCCGGTCACATCCACGATTAAGGATTCTCGCGGTTCGGTCTGCGATTGTTCGCGTTCCGATACCCCCTTCGATTCGAAGAGTTTGAAGGTCAAGGCGTGCCGCAGACCCAGCTCCTTAGAGTAATCTAGAATCTCAACATGGTGCGACTCGGTTTCCATCAGGGCGAGATCGGCGCGTCCATCATGATTGAGATCCCCGGCCACCACATCGGCCAGAAATGAATCTTCAATATTGGTTTCGAAGGTGGCGAGCTCATTCAGCTTGGGATCGGTCTGATTGGCATACAGCACGCCAAACTTTCCGCCTCCAAACAGCAGCAGGTCCTGCAGGCCATCCTCATTGAGATCGGAAACGTAACTGCCGCGATACGGGAACGGCCCGATATCGACCTCGCGCCATGGGCGGTAGGAATTCTCTTCTTTGCGGAGCACGCGCAGGCGTTTGACACCCTGGTCAATCAGGACAATCTCGTTACCGGGCTGTCCATCCAGATTCAAAGTCGCCGCGCCTACAATTTTGGCGGCAGACTCCAGAGCGCTGAACTGATCCACGACTCGCCATTGGTTCTGCTCGTTGAGACGCACATGTCGTACAAAGTTATTGTGAGCCACCAGCAGGGCCGGTTCGTCCTTCCCGTTCGCACCTCCGAGTTGCCCGAAGAAGACGTTTGACGCCGAGACGTTCCCCAACCCGAAGCCCCCTTCACCGGAGACCTCGGTCAGGGCTCCCTTGTCATCGGATTTCAACAGGATGGCCGGCTTCTCGGAACCCTGGAAAATCAGGAAGTCCAGCTTTCCGTCTGCGTTGGCGTCATAGGGCACAATCTGCTCGGGATCGCCCTTCAAGCTGAGTGGCATACCCGCTGCAGCACCGAACGGCTTCCATTCAATCTGTCCGTCTTTCGCCACGGCCTGCAGACTTTTCAGAACGTACGTGGTCTTGGTCGAAACGCGATCGCGAGCGATGTAGATCAGCTCCGGAGATTGGTCGCCATTCTGGTCGGCCAGGGCGAATACGACCGGTTCCTTTTCGATCGGAATGGCTTGCGGGAACGTCAACCGGCCCGCTTCCATCCGGCTGATCCCCATCGATTTTTCCTTGGGGCTCAGAAAGATGACGTCGGCCACTTTGTCATTGAGGAGATCGCCGATCCGCACCTCGGTCGCACCGGTGAGACAAGCGTAGGAAGTCCCCTGGTCGAGCCCCAGTCCCTTGCTCTGCTGGAAGACGAGGACTTGAGAAGCTTCTGGATCGGTCACGACAATATCGGCGAGCTTGTCGCCATTGATGTCTCCGACCGCCAGATCACGTTCGCGGCTGCCGGCTTGCTGACCGAAACCGTATTGCACCAGTTGACCTGCCAATTCGCCCGCCTTGGCTTCGGGCCGCCGAATCTGCGAGACGCGCACCCGACCGGTCTGCCCATGAATGGACAGGATTTCCAGCCCGGGCTGGCCGTCGATGTCCTTCAATGTCGTGGAACGCGGCTTGTCGAGATCGAAGCGGAGCTCAGGCCCCAGCTTGCCGTTGGCCGTTTGAAACCGAGCGCAGAGTGCCCGGCCACTGTCGTCATTCGCCAGGTAACAGAGGTCGCCCCGTCCGTCGCCGTCCACATCGCCGATATGCACCAGCCCCAGTTTGTCCGAGGTATTCATCAAGCGTTCCGGACGCTGCAGTTCGCCATCTTTCTGGTACAGAATGAACGTGTCATTCTTGCCGAGGATCGCCAGATCGAACTTACCATCACCGTTGAGGTCGCCCGAGGCCATCATCCATTGGCCAAGTTGCAGATCGGGCAGGCGAAAGGTGGGGCCCGTCTTCCATTCGCCCGCTTCCGGCTGCAGGCGGATCACCAGGCGGTCCGGCACACCGATATAGGCCATGTCGGTCCGGCCGTCACCGTTGAAATCACCCAACGACAAGGCTGCCAAGGCCTTATCAACCGAGAATTTCTTGTGCTCGAACCGCCAGTCGTTTTTAAAACTGTTGACGTCGGTCGTGGTCGAGCGATCTTTCTGGTCGGGAACCTTCTTCCGCTGCAACAGCATGTCAATCCGGCTGTTGCTGTTGTCGATGACCGCGAGATCATTCAAACCATCGTGATTCAGGTCACCGGTCAGCATGTTGCCGGATCGAGCCTGTAGTTTGAAGATTTCCAGCGGCTTGAATCCGAAGTATTCGGCAAGTTCCGCAGTGGGCTCAGCCGCCTGAGAGGGTCTGTCACCCACGAACGCCCAACCCATGGCTCCGGCGACGCTCGTGCAAATGAGCGCACTCAAAACAAGCCGCCGTCGAGGAGATGGAGTCTTTCGCTGCATGCTCGCGTTCCAGTTGTCTATGTTGCCTGTGAGGCGTCGATGAGTCGTCCGCTGACCGATCTAGACTGCCCACTAAATTACGCTGACAGCACAGTTTAACAGATGCCAACGGTCGCCGTCATCAGTTCGGACCTGTCTGGTGAAGGCATTCTGGAGGTCACCGAATGCTTTCATAAGTCCCATAAGTCCTATCCGTCCCATAAGTCCCATCGTTTTAATGGGACAGATGGGACTTATGGGAGCAGGCATTCCGACGTGCCCGGTTGCCGCGGGAAGGGGAGACTCCTAGAATCCCAAAACTGACGTTCCTTCGCCCTGCCCGAGGTCATTATGTTTCGTGTTACCCAGGAAATTGATTTCTGTTACGGGCATCGATTGCTCAATTACGCTGGCAAATGCCGGCATCTCCACGGACATAACGGCCGGGTTTTGATCACGCTCGAAGCTCCGGAACTCGACTCCCGGGGTATGCTGGTCGATTTCAGTGATATCAAGCACTCCATCCGGACCTGGGTGGACAACGAACTCGATCATCGCATGATTCTCAACGAAGCTGACCCGATGGTGTCAGTTTTGCGGGAACATCTCGAGCCGCTGTTCTTGATTCCGCACAATCCGACCGCAGAGAATATTGCCCGATTGATTTTCGAAGAGACCAAATCGCGTGGATTTCCCGTCGTCGAGGTCAGCTTATGGGAAACATCAAAGTCCTTTGCGACGTATCGCGATTAATGAGACCTGTAGGATGGCCGCCCCGGCCGCCTCTTCTTCATTTTGAGCTCGATTTCACGTTGTCCAGCGACAATTGAGGGATTTTCGCGTGAACTCCGAGCCCCCCGTTCCCGATGATGCGGCGACGACACCCTCGACTTCCCCGCGCCCGCCATTCGGTGTGAATCTGTTCTTCCGCATCGCCGCCGGTCTGGTCTTGGTGTTCGTGATTACGATTTTCGCCCTGATCGCCATTCTGTTCGGCGATCCCGCCGCGCCCGTCGCCAAGTGGCTCGACCAGCATGGCATGCGACTGATTGTCGGCGAGATGTGTGCCATCCTCGTGACCGGAGCTCTCGCCATGACGATCGATCGCTGGCAGGCATTGCGGGCGGACTCGTCCACCGGGCGAGAACTGCCGGGCGAGTAAATCCCGCACGCTGATGTAGCCGCATTCGCCAGAATGCGGGCGTTTGCCGGACGCTCTCGCGCATTCTGGCGAATGCGACTACCACGCCGTTCGGTCCCATGCTCACGTGTTAATATGCACTCTATATTATGCAAACACATCAACAACGCCTGTTGCATTTCGCGTCTCCTGCCGAAAAACGCACCGCGAACAGGAAACACGTTGCGTTTCGTAAACCTCGATGCATCAATATGTTGTGGAACACGGCAGTCTGCCGCATTTGACTCGTCCGTTTTCTAAGCTATGAATCAGAGTTGCAACACGTTGTGTGACGTCAGGGCCACAGTTCTGATTTCACATCATGCGTCGCCGCCAGGAAAATATTCGATCCCTGTCCGTGAAGACAGAAATCGTTTGTGAATAGGGTTGTTTGCCGTCAGTGGCCCCCATGGTCGCTGAATGGCATTCAGCCGCGAGATCAGGTTGAAATTCAGAAACGTGCCCAGTCCAAAATCTCAACCGTCTCGTAAATCCAATCCGGATCGCGCACCGCAAGCGCCTCCTGAACCGCCCGAGAACAAGCATCCCGAACGACGTTTGGAAACGGATCAGACTACTTTGGCCCCCGATCCACGGATAGAAGAACTCGAGCAACTCGTTCACGAAAAGAACGAGCTGTTGGAGGTTCTGACTGAGAGGTTGGAGCTCGCCGCCGAGCAACTCGATCGGGTGCGGCGTCAGGGTGGCTCGTTGGAACCGGCCGCCAAGAATCAACCCACTCCGTTCGACGATCCGGCCCTGACCGACGACTTGCGGCAGATGCTGACCGACTGGCAGGACTTACGCGGGCGCGGCTATTTCGGTTCATTGGAAGAACGCCTGGATGGCATCCAGGGGATAGTCTCACAGCTGCGATTCGAACCGGCCCGCAGCAGCCGCCCCGAAGAAGAACGACCGAAATCTGTCGCCGAGATTCTGGCCAAGCATGGCTACGATGCCAACAGCGCTGTGGAAGAGAGGGTGTCTCCCGAGGGCTCCGCAGATGCGGCAAGCACCGGCTCCGCGGAGAGTCTGCAATTGCCTGAGCCCCCGCCGCACCTCGACATCGAAAATGGATCAACGCAAGAGCTGCGCGAAGGACTGCAGCAGCGCGAGGAGTACATTGTCCGGCTCAAGGATTATTTGATCGCCGTAGATGCGGCCAATCAGTTGCCCTCACCGCCGCCCGACTTGGGAGTGCTCACGGCTGACCAGAAACAGGCGATGGAAAGCTGGGAAGCATCCATTCGCAAAGAGATTCGCCAGACGCAAATTCAACTGTGGATTGAGCGCGCCCAGATTTCACGTGAGCAGATGCGGATCAGCCAGATGGAACATCATCTGGAGACTGAGACCCGCCGCCTGGGCATGACAAAACAACGCTCCAGCGGAGCACCTGAAACGCCCGTAACCGATCCCCAAAAGGGCAAGAACTGGCTGGGGTTGTTCGGCAACAAGTAGAGTGTCGTTGATCGCTCCGCGATCATACGCGTTCGCAGTTTCGAGGTCACGAATTCGTCATTGCGGTCGCTGGGAGGGCGAGGCTCCCGCCGAGCCGCTTGGTCTTTCGATTCCCGCCAGACTTTGCGGCTCGGCAGGAGCCTTGCCCTCCCATCAGCCTGCGTTTGATTGCGGAGCGTTCAACGACACTCTCTACCATCGCACGTCTTGTCGGCTGGTCGGGACGGTACCTTCCAGAAACGTTCTCTGCCACAGTTCCAGAACCAGCAGACTCCACAAGCGATAGCTGTGATCCCACAATCCGCGAACATGCTCGTCCACCAGACGCCGCACTTGTTCCGGTTGAAAGAATCCCCGGTCCAGAGTGCTCGGAGCGAGCAACACATCTTCGACCAACGGCCGTAGCTCATCGCGGAACCAGTGATCGAGCGGCACGCCGAAGCCCATCTTCTTGCGCGACTGAATCCGTTTCGGCAGGAGGTCCGCAAACGTGTCGATGAGAATCTGTTTGCCATGCCGTCCGTGAATCTTCCATTCGATGGGCAACCGCGCCGCGAAGTCGACGACTTCGTGATCCAGAAATGGCGACCGAGCTTCCAGGGCGTAAGCCATGCTGGCGATGTCGACCTTCGTCAAAATGTCACACGGCAGATAAGTCAGGACATCGGCACAAGTCGTCCGCGTGACGAAGTCGCGATCGGGACATTCTTCGTACGCCTGCAAGAGAAATTCCGCCGCATCATGACCGTTCAGACTCGCCCGAAATTCGGGGGTATACAGGTCTGCCCGCCGTTCATCGTCGAAGATACTGACCCACTTCAGATAGCGGCGGCGGGGCTCCAAGGCAATCGCCGACAACAACCGTTTCAGACGCCGACGTTTCGAATTCTGACGCACCGACGCAGGCAGATTCTGCCAGACCGATGAACCCATCCAGTTCCGCAAGAATTGAGGCAGCCGATCGGCCCATTGCCCGAGTTTGACCGCCTGGTAACGCTGATAACCCCCGAACAACTCGTCCCCGCCATCACCGGACAACGACACTGTGACCTCGCGCCGAGTCATCTCGGACAGATACATCGTCGGGATGGCCGAACTGTCCGCGAACGGTTCATCGTAGTGCCAGATCAGCTTCGGCAAGATTTCCAGAGCGGACGGTTCGACGACTTGTTCGTGATGTTCGGTCCCCAGGTGTTTCGCCGCTTCGCGGGCATAGTCTCGCTCGTCGAACGCGGCCACGGGGAAGCCAATGGAAAACGTCTTCACCGGCCGGGACGACAGGCTTTGCATCAAGCCCGCGATGATCGTCGAGTCCACCCCTCCCGACAAAAACGCACCCAGCGGAACATCGCTACGCATCCGCAGTTTGACGGCCGTGGTCAATATCTCACGTAACTGTCGGCGAGCATCCTCGATGGATGAAAACTCCTTCGCAGCAGGGGGAGGGCTGTAGGCGGGATGCCAATAACGCTCGACCCGCAGCTTGCCATCTTGATACAGAGCCCAATGAGCGGGGGGAAGTTTTTGAAACCCGTGCAAGATCGACTTGGGGTGCGGCACATACTGGTAGGTCAGGTAGTCGTCCACGGCTTGCCGATCAAGCTCGCGCGGCACACCGGGCACCTGCAGCAGGGCCTTCAATTCACTGGCAAACATCAGCCGTTGCGCTTCATGCCGGTAAACGAGCGGCTTCTTCCCCAGCCGATCGCGAGCCAGAAACAATGTCCGTTTTTTTTGATCCCAGATCGCAAACGCAAACATGCCCCGCAACTGTGCAACGCAGTCCGGGCCATATTGCTCGTAGAGATGAACGATGGTCTCGGTATCGCTGGAGGTCCGAAACGTATGACCCCGTTTGATCAGCGACGCCTGCAATTCCTGGTAGTTGTAGATCTCACCATTGAACGCGATCCAGATCGTCCCATCTTCATTCGAGAGCGGCTGATGTCCGCCCCCCAGGTCGATGATCGACAGTCGGCGATGACCGAGGCAAGCCCCCGGTCCCGAACCAGACGGAGACTCGTAAGTTCCGGCATCATCCGGACCACGGTGAGCAATTGCATCGATCATCCGACGCAACACGGCCTGATCGAAGGGAGCCGAATCAGAGGTCCAGGCCACTCCCGCGATGCCACACATAATGCTCTTGGTCTCGTTGGTTGTTCAAAGTCTACGAGGGGTCGGAAGTACGAGTTTTCGAGATTGGTCGCCCCCGGCTTGGCAATAACTAGGACGGCAAAACGACCAGTTTCCAAGAAATCTCGCTCCCCTCGCCCTGGTACTCCGGGGAGAGGGGCTGGGGGTGAGGGGCACGATTAACTTTCGACGCACGATCCTGAGATTCAAGGACAATAAGGCCCTGGAAATACCGCGTCGAACGACGCTCGCAATGCCCCTCACCCCCGACCCCTCTCCCCGGAGTACCAGGGCGAGGGGAGCAAACTCTTCCATATATTCAGCGTTTTTTGCACTTAAGCATCGTGTAATCTACTTTACATCATACAAAGACCGCACTGCGAAACGATTTCCCGCCGATTACTTCTTCGCTTCCACCGCCGGTCGCTTCTGCTCCAGCAACCACTTATAAAGTTCCGGATTGTTGTAAGTTTCCGTCCAGGAATCGTGCCCCGCATTAGGATAAACGGTGAACTTCGGCTTGGCCCCCTCTTTTTCCAGAGCCACAACCATATCCAACGAACCACTTAAAGGCACCCCGGTGTCTCTGGCTCCATGAAAGATCCAGGTCGGGATGTGCTTAATCTTATCAGCCGAGCGTGGTTCCCCCTTACCACAAATCGGGACCAATGCCGCAAACCGATGGGGCTCCGCGACCGCCCAGTCCCATGTCCCGAAGCCTCCCATGCTCAGGCCGGTCAAATAGATCCGATCCTGATCGACCGAGTATTTTGCGATGACATTGTCCAACATGCCAGACAACACAAGCGGTATCCAACGCTGCCCTTCCGGGCATTGTGGTGATACGACGATGAAGGGGAACTCGGGGTCTTTTTCGACCAGCTTGGGTGGCCCATGAACTTTCACCAGATTGATGTCACTGCCCCGTTCGCCCGAACCATGCAGGAAGACGATCACCGGCCATTTTTTGGCTTTGTCCGTTCCATATGCCTTGGGAAGGTGCACCAGATAGTGCATCTGGATCTTAATCTCAGCCGACTCGGCCTGCTGTTTGCCGGGGTCGGCGGCGCACGCCGGTAGGCTATTCAGCAGCACACACAGACCCAAGGCAATTCCAACGTAGCGCATGAGGAACTCCTGCAGAAATGAGACCAAATCCGGACCACCGCCGGGTTGATCCCACATTATCGAAACCGCGGGCGAGATGCTACGGGCAAACTATTCCCAGGCAAACCGCGCCGCCATCGGCATGCGCCGGCCGCTGCCGAAGGCACGTTGCGACAACTTGATCCCCGGCGGCATCTGGCGGCGTTTGAACTCGTTCCGATCGAGACGCGTGGCGACCCAGCGTACGACCTCTTCCGGGAATTGACGGGACAAAGTCGCGATCGACAACTCCTGCTCAATCAATCCCTCCAGAATGGCGTCGAGCACCGGGTAGGGCGGCAGCGTGTCTTGATCGACTTGATTGGGTGCCAGTTCGGCACTGGGCGGCTTGGACAACGAGCTGGCCGGGATGATTTCCTGCCCTTCACGCACATCATTGATGTAGTGCGACATGGCATACACGTCCTTCTTGAAGACGTCACACAACACGGCAAATCCGCCAGCCATGTCGCCATACAGAGTGCAGTAGCCGACGGCCAATTCACTTTTATTGCCGGTGGCCAAAGCCAGCCAGCCATGCCGGTTACTGCGGATCATGACGCTGGCACCCCGAATCCGAGCCTGCAGATTCTGATCGGCCAAGCCCGCGGGCTGGCTCAGCAGGTCCTCGGCGATGACCGCCTGCGCTTCGTACGCGCGGTGCATATCATCAATGCCCACAATCTGACAGTCCACCCCCAGATTCCGCGCCAGGTCGATTGCATCGTCCACGCTATGCTGGCTGCTATACCGGCTGGGCATGGCCAGACCATGTACTCGTCCGGGACCAAAGGCCTGCGCCGCGATGTAGCAGGCCAATGCACTGTCGATACCGCCCGACAATCCGAGGACACAATCGCGGAATCCGCTCTTATGAGCGTAATCTTTCAGTCCGAGAATCAGCGCATCGAGCAAGTCCGCCGGGCGCGTGCGTTCTGGCCGAGGAGCAGCCGCTGGCAGATCATCGAGATCCACAATCGCCAAATCGCTGTCAAACGATTTCAATCGCTGCACCGTCTGTCCGGCGGCGTTCACGACCAGACTGTTGCCATCGAAAACCAGATCGTCGTTGCCGCCAACCTGATTGACAAACACAAACGGCCGACCATGCCGCGCCACATGTCGCCGGACAATTTCTTCACGCCGGTTCGGCTTGTCGATTTCAAATGGGCTGGCGGACAGATTGATGAAACAATCGACTCCCGCTGCCGCCAGCTCGGCGATCGGATCACGACGATTCTCTGAAGGCAGATGGTAGGACGTGCCCACTTCGCCATGCCAGGCATCTTCGCAAATGTGAACGCCCCAGCGACGTCCCAGAAATTCCAGGGGCGCTGCAGATTCGGCGCAGAGAAAATACCGCCGCTCGTCAAACACATCGTAATTCGGCAACAGGCATTTGCGGATCGTCTGGACGCGCTGACCATTGAACAGCAGACTCGCCGCATTCGCAACGCGTCCCGCAGGCACATCATGCGTCGTCGGATGCCCCACCAACGTGCCCAGGCCAGGTGGAAGTTCGGGTGCGAGCGATTCGACCGCTCGATCACAGGCCTTCGCGAAACCCTCGCGCAGCAGCAAATCCTTGGGAGGATAACCGCTGATGACCAATTCCGAGGTAACCAGCAGTTCGGCTTGGGCCTCATGGGCCTTGCGAGCCGCCGCGAGAACCAGTTGCCGATTCCCTTCCAAATCACCGACGATGGGGTTGAGCTGAGCTAAAGCAATTCGCATGTCGCATCCGCAGGATCAAGTGAAATTCATTTCGATCCGGATTATACGCGATTGGATCGGATGCGGCACGCCCGTCGTCATCGCGACGTGATGAACGTTTCCAGGCGAGCGTCCGGCGTAAGCCGGATGGTTTCTAGCGAGGTCCAAACACCATTCGATTTGACCCAAATCAACAGTGATCTCAGCACACAGGATTTTGGCGACTGGAAAAGTTCACCTAATTAGAACGTGAAACTCACCCCTCATCTCATTTTGACCGAGCGAGGAAGTCTTTTTGAACCACGAATAATACGAAGGACACGAATAGGAACAATTTGGATTGTCTTAGGGAGAAGAGAGACTGACTGCTGTCCTTTCGAATGAAATTCGAAGGATTCAAATTCGTGTTATTTGTGTTATTCGTGGTCCACACTTTTATGATCAGCCGGATGTTTCGTTAGCCGTTTTAAGGTAGATTGCCAAGCCGATAACAACCATCCGGCTTACGCCGGACGCTCGCCTAATACAGCGTATGCAAGATCTCCAGCAACTCCCCATCCGAAACCGGCCGCGGATTGCCATCGAGACTGTTCCCATGCGAACTGCGAACAATCGCCGGGAATTGATCCGTTTTGACCCCCAAATCGGCCAAATGACGAGGGATTTTCAGTTCATCCAACAATTGCGACAACAGATCCAGCCCCGCTTCAATCGCCGCTCGGGGGCTGGCCCAATTGCGGCCGGTTAACGCGGTCATCACGCGTGCCAGTTCGCCTTGCTGGACCTCGGAATTGATCCGAATGGCGGTCGGCAAGAGCATCGCGCACGCCAGGCCGTGTGTGATCCGGCAATGCACACCCAGCGCCGCCGCGATGCCGTGTGCCACCCCCAATCCCGAATTCGCGAGTGCCATTCCGGACAATAACGCCGACTGAGCCAGCAACTCGCGAGCGGGACGGTCGTCGGGGCGGTGATAAGCCGCGCGGAGAGCCGGTACAACACCCTCCAGCCCGCGTAACGCCAAAGCTTGCGGGATCGGTTTGGCGCGACACGAGATATCACTTTCGATCAATTGCGTGATCGCATCCAAACCGGTGGCGGCCGTGACCTGGGGAGGCACCGTGACGGACAACTCAGGATCAATCAGCACCAGTCGGGGGACCATCAAGTCGGAACGCAGACTCTTTTTAAACGGTGGATCGTACGAAGAAATCACCGCGTTCTTGGTGGCCTCGGAACCGGTTCCACTGGTTGTTGGCAGAACCACCAGGGGCAGCGGCGGCTTTTCAATTTTGAGTCCCTTGCCGACCCCTTCGAGCAAATCGCGAATCGAATCACCGTGATTATTGGTGACGATGGCAGCCGTGGCCTTGGCCAAATCAATCGCCGATCCTCCGCCAATCCCCAGCACAATGTCGCCGTCGCCGGCCTGCATGGCCCGCAGTTTGACGACGAGTTGGTCAACATCGGCGACTTCCGGCTCATGCGAAATGGAGCCGCAACGGACCGTTTCAATTCCCACCGCACTGAGAGATTCACAAAGGGTATCGAGCGTCCCGTTCTGGGCCAGCGTGCGTGATCCCGAGATCAAGAAGACCCGGCGGCCAAGACTGCGGAGGTGTTGGCCCAGTTCGACCCGACGCCCCCAGCCAAACACGATTCTTGAGGGAGCGAAGAAGTCGTAAGCGGGAAGGTTTGGAAGCATGATGGTCGTTTACTTAAGACTGCTGAATGCCGCGGCCGTTCGGAAAAGGTAGCCTTCACGCTCCGCGTGAAGAAGGCCGAGCGCGCGCTGGACGTTGAATGCCCTAACAGTTGGTCCGCGCGCCCGGCCCTCTTCACGCGGAGCGTGAAGGCTACACTATGCCGCGTCATGCGGATAGTAAATCGACAACTCTGGCGGCACGTGCGGGCCGCTCATGTCTTCCGAGTCACCTGGATTCTCAACAGCGGGGGCCTGCCCCACCGGAATCGGTTGGACATTCTGCTGCAGGTGCAGGCTGAGTCGCGACCAGAGCGTCAACAATGCAGGCAGCAATACGGCCGAGACGAACAGGCAACTGCCGACGCCGATCGTCAGCACCATCCCAATGCTTCGCAACCCGCGATGCGCGGCCAGAATCATGCTGGCGAAACCGGCCATGTTCGACATGGATGTCAGGAACAGGGCATTGATCAAGCTGGGTGTTGTCCGGTAGGCCCCCAGCTTCTGCAGCCTGAAGTCATGCATGACATGCACGCCGTTATCAACACCAATTCCCAGAATGAGCGGCAGGATGATCAGGTTGGCCGGGTTCAAGTCAACATGCAGAACCCCCAACGTTCCGAGTGTCATCAATGCTCCAGCCAGAGGCGGCAATAACGACAACAGAATATTGAAGAAGCCCGAAATGTCCAGGAAGGCCACCAGCGTCAACGTCATCAAGACGTAGGCCAGCGCCAGAACCTGATAGTCGATCGGCCGTCCCAGCCACACCAAACCACCCGCCAACGCGAGCACCCCACCCAGCGGAGCCATCAATCCCAGCAACGTATTCCGCAAGCTCAGGAAATCGATCAACAGCACCAGGTAGCTGGCCAGCAATGCGTACATCGCGACCGTTTCGTAACTGCTGCGAATCTGACGTGAAGCTTCATAATTCTGCAATGGAATGCCGGTGACATCAGGATCGACCGACCGGACTTCATCGATAAACTTTTTGAGGGGCGCGATGTCCCAGATCTCTTCTTTCGGATAGATCTGCAACAGCCATTTGCCCTGTTTGCTGACAAACCGAGAGACGAGCGCCGAAGGGAGATCTTTCACGCCGACAGATTCGGAATCGGCGACTGACTTCAGGCCTCTCAGGCGCATCAGCAGGTCACCCGTCATCCGTTCCTGGAACTCAGTCAACAATGCGACTTGCTGCATCACTGGCAACGCGGCCAAGCGTTCCTCGATCAACACCAGTTTGTCCGACAGTTCGGGGGCATCAACCAGTGCTGACGTCTGCAACTGGTCGATGAATTGCGCGAGTGTGCCATTTAAAGCACCAGGAGTCGCCACATTGCGCGGTGGCATGCCTTCCGGAAGATTGGCCAACAGGACTTCCACACCCTGGACGAGCAACTCGGTCTCGGCGGCCGGGTGCTTGGGCATCACCGACGCGACTTCCTCGACCCGCTGCACTTGCGGCAAGGCTTCGAACTTGCGTTTCATCTCCAGCGCCGCCTGGGGCGAATCGGCCAGCGACACGGCAAACAACAGGCAGTTGTCAGACTCTTGAACGATCCGTTTCTGAATCTTGACCGATTCGAGACCCTCGGCCTGCATGTTCATCAGGTTGTAGTCGTACTTGACTCGGAAGCCGTATCCCGCCAGCAACCCGACCATCGCCAGGGCCACGATCGACACGACCGCGGGATGCTGCGACGTCATGTCGCGCAATGTTTTCCCGTTGAACGGCGAGGGCATCGGAGACGGTTTGAAGAATTGATCGATAAAGGCAATCAACGCCGGCAGGAACGTGAACGCGGCCACCGCGCACAACAGGATTCCGCCCCCCGCAATCAGTCCCAGTTCCGCGACTCCCAGGAAGTCGGTGAAGATGGCACAGAAGAAGGCCAGCGATGTCGTCGCCGCTGCGGTGAGAATTCCCGGACCGACTGTGCCGGATGTCTCGAGCAAGGCGTCG
>JAQGHS010000368.1 GCA_028291605.1 Planctomycetaceae bacterium
ACTGTCGCGACGAGCTGTCCGGGCTGGCCACTGACGATGTTGACCGCGGCGGGTAAAGCCACCGTGACATTACCGGTATTGACGACCTGCAAAGTGGCTGCGCCAACAGGATGGCCGGTTAAGTCGAATGTCGCAGAGAGCTCGCCGGAATCCGTCAAGTACACGTGAGTCGGAGTGATCACTTGACTGGCGCTATCGATCAAGCGAGGTTGTGAATGAACATCGAACTCGCTCCCCTCAATAGTCAACGTCACTTGCCCGGCATTGCTGGCCACAGCAGGAGATACGGAATCCACGGAGAAGGTCGACAGGGCCGCACGCAACGTAAATGTTTCGCCCGCCGCGACGTCAGCGCCATACACGAGCACATAATAGACGCCCCCATTGTCGTTACCCAAAGCGGCCGACTGATCAGGTTGATTGGGATTGACCCCGCGACTGTCGAATGACTGCCGTGTGGGAACATCGCCCAGCTTGACATACAGCTCATTGGCTGTCCCGTTCGGTCCATCCAATGTCACCTTAACGTCGTTGCCCGGCGGAGCCACGATTTTGTAAACATAGGAATCGCCCGTGGTATTAAGTTGGCCGGTGAGCGGGGTACCGATGGTGAGGGTCGGTACATCCAGGTCGATGGTTGTCGACGAGGCGGTCACATTGTTTGTCAGGTTGCTGCCTTCGAAGACGGCGTTATCCGAATTCGCGCGAACCAGCACATAATAGGTACCTGGCAGGAGTCCCGGAATCTTCAGGTCAGCAGTCGCCGAATACGATTGATTCGGCCCCAGGTCACCATCATGGAGAATCTCTCCCACTTGCAGATCATCGGGAGTCCACACCCCATCGACCGACAAGTAAATCGCATCGTGCCACGTCCCCGAGGCCACTGCAGTCCCCAGGTTCTTTTCGGTCCAGGTGACCGTGACAGTATCCCCTTCTATCGCCGTCAACGGATTGCCGACTGACTTGATGACCAGATCCAGATTCGAAGGCGCCCCTTCAACGAATTCGAACGCACCCATGTCGGCAAAGGCGTTATTCGCCGTAATCGTCCCTGTGTTCGCCGTGCGCGGATCATCATAACGCGGAGCTCCGGCCTGATCTGTGACCGGTGCCAGGGCACCGTTGGCGGCGTCGATGGCCGGACTGCCGAAGTTCAGCCGGTAGTCCGCATTCTCTGTATTAACAAACTTCGGGTCAGCCGAAATGTTTCCATTCGTGCCCGTCTGGTTGGCAATCTGCAGGTAATTCTGTCCGGTGGCAGACCACACATCACTGTTTTTGATCGTCGTGTCGGTCGACAGGATATTATACACGCCCTGCTGCAGACTGTGGCTGATGATCGAATTGGTCATCACCAGCTTCCCGCTGTGCCCCCAGATCCCGATGCGATTGTCATCCAACGTGCTGTTGGTGAGCGTGATTATTCCGCTCACGTTGATGGCGCGGTCGGAATCGGCGATCACACTGTTGATGATCGTCGTCTGGCTGCCTGGCTGAGCCAAAATACCGTCGAAGAAGCAATTCAAAATCGCGCTATTCGTCAACGTCAGCGTACTGCCGTTCTGCACCGAGATGTTACCGCCCGTAGTGCCGTCCCAGACTCCGCTGACGGTCCCGCCACCATTGGAGAAGATGGCATGATCGATTGTCGCGCTGCCTCCCAGCAACAAGATCCCGTTCCAGTCGCCGACAGTCGGTCCCACTCGGTCACCGTTGTGGTCGGTGTCTCCACCGAGCGTATCGTCGTGAATCGACATGAAGTGGATCGGCTGGGCCACAGTCCCAGGAGCCAAAAGTGTCCCGCCGCTGGAGACGGAGATCGCGAGAGTATCGCTAAATTTTACGATCGTGCCCGGGCTGATCGTCAGCGTAACGCCTGAGGGAACGGTGACGTTACCTTCGACGATGACGAGGCCGCCCCAGGTTGTGTTCTGCGTCAACGTGCCCGAGGCGAAGATGATATTGGCCAGAGTGACCTGTGCGGCATATTGATCGACGGCTTCGCCACCGATACCGTTCTGGCTTTCGTCAAGTTCATCTCCCGCCAGATCCGCGATGTGCGGTCCCAGCACGAGGTCGTAGGTCCCCAGGGTCGTCTGTGGGCTGAACGTGATTTGCAGCGTCTGCGGGTCAAGCCAGGAGAAGCCTGTGGCGGTGAGATCTCCATTCGGCCCGTGGAAACTGGCGACGTCGGAAAGATCAAAACTGTCCTGATCCATCGGTCGATCAAACGTCAAGTTGAAATGGTTAAGGGGCGCAGGGACGTAATCCTCGGGCGACTGACTGACAATGCGCGGCGGCACGATCGTCCAGTCGGCGGTGTAGCGATCCCCCGGATTTTCACCCAGATTCCCGTCGCCGTCGGTGTCGAGTGCATGACTGCTGGCATCCAGGATGTTCGGACCGATCACCAGTTGATAGCTGCCGGCCTTGACTTGACTGTTAAAGGTGAGGGCCAACTGATACTTGTTGAGCCATTGAAATCCGGTGACCGTCAGTGGTCCATTCGGCCCCATAAAGCTGACCACGTCGTTGGCGATGGAAAAGCTGCTAGTGTCCATGGCGCCGCGGAACGTGAATACCACCTGCGAGACGTCCTGGGACACCTCGCCACTGGGCGAATGCTTGACGGCGCGTGGGCGGCCGCCAAATTCGTAGGCACCGATGTCAAAGAACGGCAAGGTTCCCGCGCCCGTATTTGCCACAGCCAGGTTATCAACCCGGAAATTGAAATCGAGATCGTCCACCGGCGCATTGGTGCTGGTCCCTGCATCGATCACGGGGGAAGCCGCTTGCAGATGGAAGTCCAGCGTGGCGCGATTCACATATTTCGGATCAACCGAGACGTTGCCGAGCGTCCCCGACGCGCTTGCCAGACCACTGTAGTTACCCAGGGACGCGCCGGGATTGAAGACGTCATTGTGGCTGACGGTGATGGTCGGCCGGGCGGAAGCAACGATTCCCCCATTCGTGTTGTTCGTAATGAGATTATTCGTCAGCTCCAGCGTCGTCGCTCTACCATCCGCAGCGGCGCCACGATAGTTTCCATCAATCGTATTATTGGTAGCGGTGACCGTCGCACCCGATTCTGCTCGAATCCCGGTATCATTATTATTGAGAATCAGATTGTTGACGAGATCGACATCCGAATTGCCCTGAACCACAATGCCGTGCGTTGCGGAAACTTGCAGGATACTGTTGCTGACCGTCAAATTCGTGCCGTTCACGACCACGGTCGCCGCAGAGTTGGCTCCGCCTTGTCGCAGGCGGACATATTCCAGCAGGCTTCCGTCGCTGGAACTCGTAAACGTGAGCGAGTTCCATTGGCCCGCATACACAGCGCCTGCGCCATTGTTGTAGGTGTCACCGCCCACGCTGTCATCACGCGTACTGACGAAGTAAATCGGTGCGGCCAATGCACCATTGGCCGTCAAGGTCCCGTTGACCGTGATTCCCACTCCGGCGAACTCGCGGAGTTTAATCACCTGGCCGGCACCGATCGACAGGGTTTTGTTGACCGGAACCGTAATCGCGTCCTGAATCAGATAGGTGATGTCGGGATCGTCCCACGTACCACCATTGGTCATGGTTCCGCCGTCCACGCGCAACGAGTTCTCTCCGTTGCCAGCCATGGTCACGCCGCTGATGGCCGGATTCGAATTGAGATCCATGCTGGCGGCAATCGCATTGCTCTGAAACGTGATATTGGTCAGGATGGGATTGCTGTTGAGAATGCGGATTCCCGACGCGGAGGAACTGACCAATTTACTGTTGGTCAGCGCGAGCGGTGCTCCATTGGCGACCACC
>JAQGHS010000370.1 GCA_028291605.1 Planctomycetaceae bacterium
CGCCGGTGTGGACGGTGGCGTGGTTTGTGAAAAGGTCGGGGAACTGACCGGTAACATGGGCTACAACGCCGCGACCGACAAGTATGAAGACCTCGTCAAGTCGGGCATCATCGACCCGACCAAGGTGACCCGCTCGGCGTTGCAGAACGCCGCCAGCGTCGCGACATTGCTGCTGACCAGCGATGCCTTGATCGCCGAAATGCCCAAAGAAGGCAAAAAGGGCGGCCATGGCGACCACGACGTGTACTAAGCACGCCCAGTCAGCCTGAAAGTTTTTAAGAACCCCGGTTCACGCAATGTGGACCGGGGTTTTTTCGTGTCGTGAGGCCATTGTCTTCGCCGCGGCGGCGGGGCCATTCCGTGAGCGATTTCGTAGCAGAACTCGCCCAGAGTTGTGGCCGCAAGGTGACGGCTCCCGAAGTCTTGGCGACTTCGGCTACATGCTCAACTTCAAAAAGCACAAGCGAGTGCTTTCCCCTGAAAATCAATGAGAATGCAATCGCTTGCGATTCGAGCTGGTATGAAGACCACCGCGCGATGCCGGTGTCGGGGCTGAGCCTGAACACCAAATGTGCTCAAACCCGGCGATCGGGTCTCCGCGTCTACGGCTTCAGGTCGAACTTGAGCGCAGCCATACCCTTCGTGATATCCGCTTCAAGTCCTGACTGTTTGAGATCCCCATACTTCTCGGGAATCAAACTCTTGGGCTTTGCAGCGGGTTTTCCGGGCTCTGGCATAGCGACGACCGCATTTCCTTCGACGCTGGTAATCCGCACTTTGTACTTACCGATCATCGCGCCTTTTGCGGAGGCCGTAGTTGCTAAGGTAAAGCTACCGTTCTTGATGTCTCCGGAAGCCGATTGAATTTTGGCCGCGGGATCGACCGGTTCAAGCTGAATTGTTCCCTGAGGCAGCGGTTTCCCATCATAAGTTACAGTTCCACTGACGGGGACGAGGTTCGGAAGTGGCTTCACATCATCACCTCCACCACATCCGGTCAGGCAGATAGCCGCCAGAATGGCAATGGGCACAAGGCGACCTCGAGGCATCATAAATCCTTACGATTGATGGAGTAAAACTGAAATGGATTAGACGTTTCTGCGGTCCGTTGGCCGGAGCTCGAAACCGGTATCCGACAAACAAGGAATCCCCCCAAAATACGAATATCTTGGGGGGGATTCAGTGTTGCGGTACGGGCACTAAACTGATCGGAGTGATTAGAACTCTCCGACCACCTGTCCCTCGGACTTTCCGCCGATGTAGTTGAAGGTAAAGAAATCGATGTTGTTGCTCAAGAATCGAACGCTTCCGTCGCCCATGAGTGCATGAGCTCCACCAACGTGAAAGCTGGCCATCCCGCTGTTGGCATCCCAAGCAGTATCACTGCCGTTGTTAATTCCAGCGCGATTGATTTTCAACCCAGTCCACGTGCCGGGAAAATTCGCGGTCCAGATGCCATGGTAGGTCTGCAATTCGCCGCGGACTTCACCCAGCATGATCGTATTGGATGTTCCATCGACAACGTCGCGTATTTGGGATGCATACTCGTTACGAGCCCCAAATATGCCTGGATTGGCCGATGAGTTAGCACTGTCCCCATTCTGGCCTGCAACTGAGCAGTAAGTGGACGCCGCCCCGCAGTCGAGCGCCAAAATGGCGGCGAGACCTTGGGGGCCAGCACAGACGGTGTAATTCAAGGGATTGGTCAGCCAAAGTCCACCTGACCCACTATTGGTATATCCGGCGCCTCCAAACTTCGTTGTTTTCGTACCGCTGGAAGGATTACTGGGGCAGCTTTGGGCTGTCAGAATCATGTTGTTCAAGTTCGTGTAGTTGGTTCCAGTCCCGACGTCGATGGTGAAATCAATTTTGTTGTAGAGCGGAGCCTGATCGATGTAAGGCAGAATAAACTCCAGCCACACGTGCTTAACCGGCATGTTATACGCAGAAGAGTAGGGAAACCGACTGAGGGTGTCGTGGTAGTTGTGCAATGCCAGTCCTAATTGTTTCATCTTGTTTTTGCACTCGCTGCGACGAGCCGCTTCGCGGGCTTGTTGCACCGCAGGCAGAAGTAACGCAATGAGCACGGCGATGATCGCAATCACCACCAGCAGTTCAATGAGCGTAAAGCCCACTTGCCGAGTCTTCACTCCGGCCTTTTTCCATTGAGGATTCATGAGAGCGCAGTCCTTTCACATTCTTAAAAAAAGTAGAACGAACACCGACTTAAATGACTCCAAACAAAGCGTAATAGACTCGGTCCAATCCCTGAAGAGGTATTAAAAACGTGGGGTAATCCGAGAAATCTTTTTGATCGGCTGGATTTAGCGTTCAAAAGTGAGCTGCGCGGAATCGCGTTGGTTTATATGACTCTCTCACGCCGGTCGTCAGTTGTCAACTGACAAATAGGAAATGTGTTATGACCGATACGCCTCATAATTATTGACAGAATGTCTCGCAAGTAGATCGGCTCGTTCCATCATTGGCAAAGCAAATATCCTCGAACATCGGACCTTCCGTACGCCGGTGACAGGCTCTTGAAAGGTCGCCGAGGGGCGATTGGATAGTTGGATATTCAAAAATGATCGAGACCGCCTCGATGTGTCTCATTCGAAGCCTAAGTGTTAAACGAATTTCCAAATGATCCAGGGACTGGGACGGTCGCCAACACCACTTTCAGATCGGGATCGCACGATGACAGGATTCGGTGGGCCTATGAAATCGGGTCTCACATCACATACGTAAATAAAGCCCTGAAGGGGACGTCCCTTCAGGGCTTTGTCTTGCCACGTTGATTCATTGACAGACTGTTGTTCTGGCTTGGTGTGCCCCATTGGGGCTTCGAGTCTACGACATTCGCGAACTCGAAATTGGAAGCCACAAGTTTACTGCTTCAAGTCAAACTTGAGTGGTGCCATGCCCTTCTTGACTTCGGCTTCCAGTCCTGACTTATTGATGTCGCCATATTTCTCGGGGATCAAACTCTTGGGCTTCGCCGGCGCTGGTTGGCCCGGCACAGGCATTGATGGGGCTGGATTTCCTCCCTCAAAACTGGCAATCCGCACTTTGTATTTGCCGGCCATGACGCCGGGAGCTGAGACCGTGGTGTTCAGCGTAAAACTCCCATTTTTGATTTCTCCCGAGGCGGACTGCAGTTTGGCAGCCGGGTCGGCCGGTGCGAGTTGGAGCGTACCTTGAGGCACTGGTTTGCCCTCGAATGTCACAGTTCCGGAGACTGGGACGAGATTCGGCAACGGTTTCACGTCATCACCGCCTCCACATCCGATCAGACAAATGGCCCCGAGAATTGCGATTAGCGTAAGACGACCTCGAAACATTTTGCATCCTCAAGAAAATGAGACTAAGACAAGAGTGGATTGAATACCCTGCCACCTGAAACGAGGGCAGAAGCCGCATTCGAGAAACAACGAATCCCCCCCAAATAAGAATATCTTGGAGGGGATTTTGTTGCTAAAGCTTTGTGAAATGATCGGACTATTCTAGAAGTCTCCGATCACTGCTCCCTCTGACTTTCCACCCAGGTAATTGAACGTGGCGAAATCGATATTGTTGCTCAAGAATCGCACGCTGCCATCAGCGAGCAGACCGTGAGCTCCCCCGACGTGATAGCTCGCCATGCCGCCGTTATTCTGCCAATCCGTGTCGGAATTGGTGATACCTGTCCGATTAATCTTCAGGCCGGTGAACGTTCCGGGATAGTTCGCTGTCCAAATGCCGTGGTATGTCAGCAATTCGCCGCGCACTTCGCACAACATCAAAGTATTGGAAGTGCCGTCGATGATGTCACGCATCTGCGATGAGAACTCATTGCGAGGCCCAAATATGCCGGGGGTTACATTGGAAGCGGCAACATCAGCGTTCGAAGCATTTGGAACAAGATTACACATGGTAGGAGGCGTTCCGTATGGTGAACAGTCGGGCAGAGGGTACGAACTTGGCACATTCAGTGTCGTAGGACCGCCGCAGACCGTGTAGTTCAAGGGGTTGGTGCTCCAGAGTCCGCCCGTACCACTATTTGTAAATCCAGCACCACCAACCTTGGTCACTTTGCCGCTGCTATAAGGGTTGCTGGGGCATTGCTGAGCAGTCAGGATCATGTTGTTCAGATTTGTATAGTTATTTCCGGTTCCCACGTCGACGGTGAAATCGATCTTATTGTAGAGTGGACCTTGATCAATGTAGGGCAGAATGAACTCCAACCACAAGTGTTTTGCTCCAGGAAAGTTCTGTCCGCTGGAGTAAGGAAACCGCGAGACAGTGTCGTGATAATTGTGCAACGCCAAGCCCAGCTGCTTCATCTTGTTTTTGCATTCACTACGTCGAGCCGCTTCGCGAGCTTGCTGGACCGCGGGTAGTAACAATGCGATCAACACGGCGATGATCGCAATCACCACCAGAAGTTCAATGAGCGTAAAGCCCACTCGCCGGGTTCTGATCCCGGACTGCTGCATTTGAGGAGACATGAGAGCGCCGTCCTTTCACAATCTGAGAAAAATACAACGTACATCGAATATAGAATCAAATCGCTCGAAACCAAGCGCGATCGTTTCGGTCCGATTCCTGAAAACGTATTAGAGACGCGGGATGTGCCCAGAATCAGCCATTCAATCGGCTGAGTGTTGCGTTCAAAGTTGCGCCGCGCAGAATCGCGCTGGTCTAACAAACTTTCTCACACCAATCGCGAGTTGTCAACTGACGTTTGTGAAATGTGTTACGACAAACACCTCCCCATTGTCGACAGATTGTCTGCTTCAGTCTCGGGTCGTTCCATGGCATGTGAGAGAACGCACTGTGTTGGCGGCTGCCAACAGATTGTCAGGAATGAATGGGACTCGAGATCCGTACAGACCGCGAGCTGAACCGGCCCCGCTTTATCGCGAAGATGATTCGCCCACTCGCTCGATCTTGGCCTTGGCTCGTAGCTCCTGAATTTTCTTCCGCTGGGCTTCGTTGGAGATCGCCTGCATGACTTGCGGACGCACATCTTCCAGACTGTTTTCTCCTGGGCGACGGTCTGTTACCAGGAGCAAGTGTGCCCCGAAGGGTGACACGAAGGGCTCGCTCATTTCACCTGGTTTGAGGGAGAATGCGATTTTCGTAAAGGCTTTCGGCATTTTACCTTCTGTTAAAAAAAATCCCACATCGCCCCCCTTTTCGCGGCTGGGGGCTTCAGAGTATTTGCTCGCGGCCGACGCGAAATCGAGACCGTCCGT
>JAQGHS010000375.1 GCA_028291605.1 Planctomycetaceae bacterium
AACCCGATAACCGACCAACCCACACCCACCGGGACAACGGCGAAAGTCCACGGCTTGAATGTGAGCACGAGCGCAATTATCCCGATGACGACCGCGACCACTCCGAGGATGCCCAGCGACAGCCAACCAATCCTCGTGTCCGTCCGATCGGAAAGATGACTCCACCAACTCATAATCAGCCGCTCCTACCTGGAACCACCGCTACGCGACTCCAAGCGGGTGAACCCACCGAGAGCAACGGGCGACCCAACGCACGCGATGATGATGAAGTACGGCGCACCCGTGATCAGAATGCCAAGGACACCCGCGACGAACATCAAACTCCCGAGGATGCCGAAGACGAGCCCATAGGCCTGACGTCTCGAAAGCTTGCCGCTCACAGTCGCCGGCTCCTGATGACCAACACCAATGCGACCATGGCGATCGCAAACACCACACCGAACGGGATCAGCAGACCGGCCGCACCGCGACCACTGGAATCACTGAGTAGCAACCCACCCGTCCCGATCACCATCAAGCCAAGCGCGATCACTACAAGGAGCAAGCGGGTGCGTCGGGTCACAGCCAGCACAGTACACGCGACCTCGAGCCGACCTCAGGCCACCCCGCCGAGGTCGACCCCGACCCAGGGGGACTCCCTACCTAGGCGAGCATCGGGACGCGCCGGGGAGGCGAGAAAGATGTGCTGTAGTGCGTCGCTCCGATTTTTGGTGGTGGGCCATGTCTGATTCGACCACTCCGGATGGTCTCGAAGATCGTGGTGCTGCTCTCTGGCTGGAGTTGCAGGAGGAGTTTGAGTTCGATGCGCATGAGGCCGAGCTCTTGTTCGAGACGTGCCGCACGTTGGACACCATAGATGCGCTCTCGAATGCGATCGCCCAGAACGGGGTGATGGTGACTGGCTCGCAGGGTCAGACGGTTCTAAATGCTGCGATTGCGGAGCGCCGGCAGCAGCAGGCCGCGTATGCCCGCCTCGTGACTCAACTCAACCTGGTGGATGAGTTCGAGTCGGGTGTTGAGTCCGCTCGCACTCGTGCTGCCAAGACGGCGGCCCAGGCGAAGTGGCGCGAGCGGAAGTCGAGGCAGAAGGGTGCCTAGGCGTCGCGTAGCTGCCGATCGGGTAGAGGAAGGTGGTGCGCCGCGTGAGCTTCGCGACCCGGATCACATTGTGTGGTCGACTCCGGATCGAACAACTCGCTGGCTCGAGGAGCATCGGTTAGTTCGTCGTCTCCGCGGTTCGGAGAATCTAAAGGGGATGACCGCGCTTGAACGTCACAACTACGCAGCCGGGCTGTGGGCGGTCGCTGGAGGCAACTTCATCAGGTACGGGACTAGCAGCGTCGAGACGCCTGACAAGGGGTTCCTCAGGGCATCTGGCGTGCCTGACACGATCCAGCGACGCACCGATGAGGCGCTCGCCGACGTGCACGTGAAAGCTGCCAACGAGTAAACAACCGGGGGTCTAATCCGACTCCCTTCAATCACACATTTCTTGCCGTCCTTCGGGGCGGCTTTTTTCGTTTAAGGAGTTGGTCCGCATGGTCGACAGAACCGTGAAGGTGAATCTCATCGCCCAGGTCAATGGGTATTTGACGGGTATGGCGAAGGCCGCTGCGGCGACCAAAGCCACTGCGAGCGAGGCAGAGAAGCTTGCAGCCAAGAAAGAAGCCATCGGCACCCTTGGAAGGTCGCTTCTGACAGTTGGAACTCTTGCTGCGGTCGGTGTTGGCCTGGCGATCAAGTCGTTCGCGGATTTTGACGCGAAGATGTCGCAGGTTCAAACCCTGTCGCATGCGACTGGTGAGGAGATGGACAAGCTCACCGATTCTGCCCTGAATCTGGGCCAGGCGATCGGCTTCACCGCTGAGCAGACCGCGGATGCCGAGATCGAGCTCGTGAAGGCTGGCGTGTCGGTGAAGGACATCATTGGTGGTGCGCTGCCTGGTGCTTTGTCTCTCGCGGCTGCTGGCCAGATTGATGTTGCGGACGCGACCGAGATCGCGACAATCGCGCTCACCCAGTTCAAGCTCCAGGGCAAAGACGTCCCCCACGTCGCTGACCTTCTAGCTGCCGGGGCGGACAAAGCTCTGGGGTCCGTTGGGGACTTGGGCGAAGCCCTAAAGTCTGGTGGTCTGGTCGCTTCTCAGTTCGGGATCTCCCTGGATGAAACGGTCGGCACCCTGTCGGCGTTCGCCAATGCGGGTCTGATCGGTGAGACAGCGGGCACCGACCTGAGGCAGCTGCTCCTCAAGCTGGCCAATCCCGCTGCGGATGCTGCGGCCGCGATGAAGAAGTACAACATTGAGATCTACGACGCGCAGGGCAACTTCGTGGGTCTGTCATCTCTGGCTGGGCAGTTGCAGAAGAACCTCGGCAATGTCGACGGGGCGACCCGGAACGCAGCCCTCGCGACCATTTTCGGCTCTCGTGCGATCGCCGGAGCCAACGTCTTGTACGAACAGGGCGCGAAGGGGATCCGGGGCTGGACTAGCAACGTCGATGATTCTGGTTTCGCGGCGCAGCAGGCCGCGGGGAAGATGAACAACCTCAACGGTGATGCGAAGAAGCTGTCCGCAGCGTTCCAGACGGACCTGATCAAGTCCGGCTCATCTGTGAACGGCATACTCCGGTCAGTGGTTCAGTCGGTGACCTACCTCGTGAGCGCGGTAGGCAGCGTTCCGACGCCCGTTCTCGCGGTCGGCATTGTGCTGGGCACACTGACTGCGGCCGTCGCTTTGTCGGGCGGCACGGCTCTCCTCGCTGTCCCGAAGTACCTCGCCCTGAAAAACGCCATGAAGGAACTTACGATCAGCGGCGGGGGACTGGCGAAGGGGATCGGCCTCGCGGGCGGGGCCATCAGCGTGGCCACTCTGGCTGTCGGTTTTTTCGTGGAGCAGCAGGCACAGGCCGCACGCACCACCTCGGAGCTGAAAGACAGTCTCGACCAGGCAACCGGCGCGACCACGAAGTACACGCGCGCGTACGTGGCGAAGGCTCTGGCGGAGTCCGGAGCGTTCCAAGCTGCGAAAGAGGCGGGAGTAGGGCAGAAGCAACTCACTGACGCGATCCTCGACGGCGGTTCCGCCCTGGACAAGGTCAACGCGAAGATCAACGCCAACAACACGGTGGTCACGTTCTTCTCCGGTGTCGGCATCCGCGCCGGCAACGCACGCGACAAGATCAAGGAACTAAGTGACGGTGTCGTTCAGGCGAAGATCGATCTGGAAGACGAACAGAAAGCTGGAGTGAAGTCTGCGGACTCCACCAACAGCGCGGCCGATGCCTACCAGTCCGCGGCGGATCAGGCCAAGGATCTCGCCGACGCCGTACAGAACCTGACGGACGAAATCAACAAGGCGAACGGTGTCGGTCAGGATGCTGTGACCGCAAACGCCGACTACCAGAAAGCCCTAGCTGACACGGCCGACGCGGTGAAGACAGCGAAGGGCGGACTCGCGGAAAACACTGCTGCGGGGTCCGCGAACGTCGCGATGCTTGCAGACCTGGCTAAGAAGAACGAGGACGCAGCCAATGCGCAACTCGCTCTCGACGGAAACACGGATGCGTACCAGGCCACGTTGAAAGCCGGCCATGATGCGATCGTCGCAAACGCGATTGCCCTTGGTGCGACGAGCGATCAGGCGGAAGCTTTGGCGAGCAAGATCGCGGCGATCCCGGACCAGAAGGCCATTCAGGTACTCGCTGACACCTCGCAGGCGGCTACCGAGCTGGACAAGTTCATCAAAAAGTACGCGCTCAACACGCTGGACGTTGTGGCACGAGTCACCGCACCGAACACTGAGATCCGGCGCGCCGGTGGTGGCATCCTTCCGGGATCGCCTTCATCGCGGGACAACATGCTCATCCACGCTGCCTCCGGTGAGTACGTCACGAATGCGAGCAGTACCGCAATACGGGGGAATCGCGCCGCCCTGGATTGGATGAACTCGGGAAACAGCATCTCGACATGGGATGGGTTCGCCCGTGGTCTCGGCTCAGGAGGTAACTCGAGCTCGACCAGTAACGTCACAAACGCGCCCGTGTTCAACATCAGCGAGGTGTCCGACGCTCGCGGCACAGCGGAGGCGACTTTGCGTCGGTTGAACATGGTGCGCTCGTGAAAGCAAGCGCGGCCGGTGCTGCGAGGTAGGTTCTAGGCGTCAGCCCGCTGCTTCAAGTTGGCCTCGACCAGGGAAAAGTCGATCGGAAACTCGAAAGGCGGCAGTCCTAGGTCGCTCGCCCACGATCTCAGTAGTTGTCGGTGATATGGGTGTCCGGAGCGATTGGCAAGCCCCTGTGCAGGATCAAGCGTTCCATCCAAGCCCTCTTCTTCCGTAAGATTCCGATCTGCGATAATTGAAACTGCAAGCCGAGTAGTCAAGGTTGCGAACGGCTCTGCCGCGTTCACACCGTCGGACGGCTCAGGCACTATATCGATGCGGTACTGAGTTTCCACGAGAACCAGAGGCGTCCCTGCGTTGAAGCTTGCGCTGACAACTGAGTAATCAATCTTCAATGTCGCCGTAGGGAATGTGACCTGCAAGTCGCGTCTGGCAGCTGCCTCGAGCACGACTATCTCTTGCAGCATAAAAGTTGGTGCAGTCACTGCGTCACGTTCCCGGTGCGCGAAGAAAGCGCTGCGTTGTCGCGGAAAGCGAGCGGAGCAGTTGAAAAATCGATGCTCCCCACGCGGATTGGACCTCGAACCGTTGAGGTATTTCCCTCCAGCACGGCCGGCGTCACCGTGTATCGGGGAGCCCGCGTGGTTCCATCAGTCACAATCGATAGCTCTACGTGCGAGACGTTGGCGATTCGTCGAAACATCCTGCTTGCGCTGATAACTGAGGGAGCTGACTGGTCGACCGGAATGAGCGAAATCGCCAACTCATAACCAAGTGCGCGGAGATAACGAGCAAGCGTGACGATCTTCGGAGATTCGACACCAGATAGCACCTGAGAGACACGACCCTCCGACACACCGATCCGAGCCGCGAGATCTGCTCGTGAGATGTCCGGCCGCGCGCGAACTGCTGCCGATACCAGCGCGTCGATTCGCGCCGTGAGAGTTGCTGCCGCTAGTTCAACGGAGAGCTTCGGATCCGCTTCGAGGCGATCCATCTCGGACTCGCCTGAGCGACGACTCACGGCCCGACGAGACTCCCGCGCTCCTCGCCGATTGTTGCCAGGCCCCTTATCAATACTCGTCATGTGACAAGTCCTCCTGTCGAATTCTCAACGTCTCGTCGATGTCCTCTTGACCAGCCAGCGGCCCTTCCTTTACGAAGAAATGGCCCAGCCGAATGAAATCGTCAAAGTCAGGAAACCACCAATACTCTGTGGACGCCGCCGGCGAGTCCGCCCGGTTCAGAATCCGAAGCTTTGGCTCGAAGGTGCCGTCCCCGTCCGTGTCAAAGAACGACATTCGTTTAACGCCTTGCTTGAACTCCCAGATTCCGTCTTCGAGCGAATTCACGGCGTTCTGATGGGTCGGTATTCCATCATCAGCAAGCACCTTGAACATGCCCATCAACTTGATGAAATCGTGAGGCTGATCCTCGTCAGGCCATGTCAACGCTGTTCGGTCAGGATCCGGAGTGAGCATCCCGGCCTCGAGCAGATCCAAAGCTTGTGCAGCGGGCGAAGTCACACCATCGCGTTCCAGCGCGCACTCGATCACATAAACCATGCCGTCCACAATCAATCTTCTCACACTATTAGGTTTTCCTAAAGACTGAGTCGTCGTCGTGTCGGACATCTCCTGATGCTAGCCAACGCGAGCAACCCTTTGGAGCGTCGACTCGAAAGTATTCGCCTCAAACCAGCGTGAAAAAGGCGAGGACGCATCTACGAGATCTACGATGCTGCCGGTGAAGTGCTCGAAGAAGTGCATAAATGGTCAACGCACGGGGGTACATGGCAGGTCGACCTGCAACCGCGTGCTCGTCACACCCGAGACTATCGAGGCTAGAAACGGACCGCCCTCGCGGCCTCAGAAAGGACTATGGTTCGAGCACTACCTGAGGAGCCCTTGTGGCGATCGAGTTTGCGTACTTGTGCAGCAGTTGCGGTTCTCCCATCGAGGTAGGTGTAGCGTCGGCGTCTCGGCACGTCGTCGCGGCGGGCTGTACTAACCCGGCCTGTACGTACTTCGGCCCATCGAGTCAGAAGCATTTTGGGTGGGCGCGGCTCCAGCCAATCGAAGACACTCCCACCGCGCTTCCGCCAATGTGAGTCCCGGCGTACTGTCCCCGCCATGAGGCAATGGCCCACCGTCCCGCCGAGCAACGCGGAGATGGTCGCTGTGGGGCTACCCGGCTCTACACGCGAGCTGGTTGGTGTGGCCGACGGAATCTGGTTGATGAATGGCCCTGGTGAGACAGAGGTCGACATCGTCGCTACGCCTTCCGGAGGGTTCGCGTTCCTCGAAACGACGGGGCAGATCACCCGCACGGGTATTTCCGCCACTTGGGACGAGCTTGGCACCAATTTTGTCTAGTCGGGGCCCTTCCGAGGGTTTCCTCACGCGCGCATTCGCGCTGCAGCACCGCCAGTGAGTGGTCCTAACCCTTGCCTAACAGGTACCAGGGTTCTCGGCCGGTGCTGCAGTCTCCCTAGTGGTTGAGTGTCCTCTACTTTGGGAAAGCGCGCTAGGGGAGCGCGTGCTTGCTTGCCATCCTGTTCACTGGACGTTGCGTTCCCACCATTCGGTGAACGCGGCAAGGGCGAGCTCCTTGCTTGCGTGTGTGCCGACCTCCTGAATGAAGACACTGGGCGCGAGGGAGCTGTACGCGCGATAGCCGAACGATCGCTGCTCGATTGTGCCGACGGCGGAGCCACGTTCCTCGTTCGGAAGCGTGGACCAGACCACAGAAATGCCGTGGCCGATGTACTGAAGCTGGAGCGCGCGGTCACCGCCAAAGAAAAGCTTGCCCATAATGAGCACCCGATCTGCTACCGGGATCTGGGGCAGCAGCGCAAGCTTACGTGCGGACGCGAGGACCGGGTCAGGTGCCCAGATTCACCTAACGTCGCCCTCCGCGCTTTCGTTTGCGCAGGATGCTCGGGTCTTTCACCCAGTCAGGCCACAGCTCAGGCTGGTCGGTGACGTCAATCCCGTCGTTGTAGAAACGTTTCCACGGTGGGATAAGGCCGCGATCCGTGTACGCGCGTTCAGCGCTGTCGTTTCCTGGTAGAGGTTCGTAGGACATCGAGCTCCTTGGTTCGGAGCAGCCGGCCCTGCTGTCTCACCATAAGCGGATGGAGCGACGTTTCAGAAACTCACTAGCGCCCAAACCGCTCGCGGATCTCGTTTCGACTTGCCGAGCCACCGGATCAACCCCTCCGCTTGCAATGCATCCAGCCGAACCTTCGTGGCGGGCCTGCTCAGCCCTATTGCCTCTGCGATGTCACCGGTACTTAAGTTTTGGTCAGCAGCGCGGAGGATATCCAGAACGAGTTGTGAATTGCTTGGAAGGCGCGACGCTGTTGCTCGGTCTATCCGTTGGATCGCCTGAAGCTTCAATCGAACACTTCCCTGGCCCTGTTGATACACCGGGTCTGTAAGCCCCACTCGGCGCATCTCCTCGAAAATGCGTTTGATGCCTTCTCCTAGCTCCTGCCCGATTCGGAGATCGGCGCAAACTCGAGCAATTCGGGGATTTCTTGCGAATCGACTGATGTCTAGTGGATGACTTGGATCAGCCAAGCCGGGGAACCGGCCGGGGCTCTCTATTTCTATTCGGTCTGGATATATTTCAACGCGGATGTGGTCACCTCCGAGGCTGTACGAGCGGTGGATCACGGCATTCACAAGGCCCTCTAGCCATGCGTCTCGTGGGACTATCGACTCGCTCTCGAACAAACCGGATCCGCGGAGTGCGCGACGCTGCGGAACTAGTTCTTCGATTGCGGCTGCCGCATGTTGAATCGCCAAGGGGATGGGTCCCTCAATCCGAATGTCATTGCCCTCCTCTACCGATAGACGTGCACCGGTGCCGCGCTCGGCCGATAGGAATTTCACGATGCGGATATACGCCTGCGGAAAGGTGTCCTGTGGGTGTGGAGCGAATAGCAGGTAGCAGGCATTCGTGATTTCGTCGGCTCTCGTTATCAAACTTCGGGCTTTGAGAAGAGCACTGGTTGTTCCAGAGGCACCGGTCGCCGTGCGGTACTGCTTCAGCAAGGGAGCATTGAGGTCATTGATTGACACTCGAGGGACGGGCATTCCGTCGTATTGGCTTTGCCCCCGATCGAATTGAAGTTCTTGACGCTGATCGTGGCGTAGCTTTCTAGACTCGTCTCCAACGCGGAGGTAGCACTCGCCATTCTTCAGTTCGTGAACCGTCTCGCTCGGGTCGATCCTCATCACGATTACGGAATCGACTTCACCTTTTGAATTGACGCAGCCAACTTGGTCGACGTGTGCGCGGATCGGAGGGACGGTGAAATCCATGGCTGCTTGCTTGAACTCGTTGATTTTTTGAGGCACATCCTTGGTGCCTTCGACCACTCCATCGTGTAGCCCGATCGCGAGTACACCCCCTTCGGCGTTAGCAAATGCGACCATATGGTGCGCTAGATCCTTGGGACTCGCACGTATGGACTTGCGATCGAACCATTGGTCTTCGGGCATGGCAAGTAGCTCTGGCCCGACCTCAGAAATGTTTGAAGAAAGCGCGCGGTCAACGTCGTTTGCGGTCACAAGGTCACACTAGAGCTTTCAAGTAAGTTGCAAGTGCTATGAGAATCTGCACGAAGTTATAGCAATATAGGGGTCAGTAGCGCCGTCAAGAGCGGTAGCAAAAGTTTCAAGTAGCTTTGC